>JAQBTI010000369.1 GCA_027624995.1 Chloroflexota bacterium | reverse complement strand
GTCGAGTAAAATGCCCGGCCGAGTTGGTTGTCGGAATTGTCAAGTTGGCCGGGATATACCGGTTTCCGGACCTGGGAATCGAGAGTCTGGCCAATGCCACGACAGTCATGGGCCAGACCCTTCTCGGCCCGCCCACTGTCGAGGGCTGGCACACAGGCCACGAGTGGATAGACGGAGGCACGCTTACCGAACGCGTCAACTTTTCGGCCGATCTGGTCGGTGACGTCTCCAAGCCCGGGATCGGCGCACTCATCGACCGGATTGCCTCTCGGGGGCAACTGTCGCCCACAGAGGTCGTCGATCTCTGCAGGGACGAGCTCGGGCCCGTCGAGCTAAACGACGACACACGCGCTGCCCTGCTCAGGCATGTGGAGGCAGCCGGCGAGTTCGCATTCGGGACCGACCGGGAACGCGAGACGAGTGCCTCGCGAATCGCCAAGTTGCTGCAGTTGATCGTGGCGACAAAGGAGTACCAGTTTGCCTAGCCGCCGGGGTGCGCAAGCTCCTCGGCTTACCTGAGGTGAGAAAATGCCAAGACCATATGGCCTGCTGAGAGCCGGTTTCCCGTTCGTCAAGACCCTGGGGATGCGGCGCGTCACTAACTCGCCCATGGATGTGGCCGTCGGCGAGAACGGCACCATCTACGTCCTCAGCCGTGGCGGGGCCATCGTCCGCCTCCCCTGGATCGACATGGCCACCGACTGGGACACGTACACGACCAACACGATAGGTGGTGCTGGTAGTGACGACGGCAAATTTACGTGGCCCGTCTCCATGGTCATCAACGGAGAACAACATCTTTGGGTCTCCGACGAGGCCCTGCACCGGATCACCGTTCTTACAACCGACGGGGAGTTCGTCGCTAAGTGGGGCGAGCACGGGAAAGAAAAGGGCCAACTTGACCGACCTGCCGGTATCGCCCTCGATTCTGAAGGCAACGTCCTGGTCGCAGACGCACTAAATCACAGAGTCCAGAAGTTCACCAGGGACGGGGTTTTCCTTGCAACGTGGGGGACCCAGGGCAAAGCCGACGGCGAGTTCGACATGCCGTGGGGCATCGCGGTCGACGAGTTCGACGATGTCTATGTCGCCGACTGGCGCAACGAGCGGGTGCAGAAGTTCACCGCCAACGGAGAGTTCGTTCTGAAGTTCGGACGGTCCGGGGCAGGCAAGGGCGAGTTCAACGGCCCTGCAGGTCTGGCGGTTGACAAAGACGGCGATATCTACGTGGCCGAGCCTGATAACAACCGAGTCCAACTCTTCGACCAGACCGGACGGTATGTCGAGACGTTCATCGGCGACGCCACACTGTCTCCGATGGCTCGCGAGTACATGTTGACCAACTCATACCCGAACCGGCTGCGCGAGATGGCCGACCTGGAGCCTCAGAAGCGGCTGCGTAGCCCAAGGTCCGTAACGGTCACTGACGACGGACGCATGTTCATCCCCGACTTCGCGTCATTCAGGGTCCAAGTCTATCAGAAGGAAGCCATCCACCTGACCGAGGGCCAGATCACGCCCCCGGCCCGCTCCCCCGCCCTCCAGACCACCTAGGGGCCTAAGCCTTGGCTCTTAACCCCAGACCCTAACCCCTGTCTTCGGGCGCCATCTCGTAGAATTCGATGTACGAGTCCTCGGTAAGCTCCCGGAGCTGTGCCCCAAGGTCTCCGGTGCCCGCCGAGACGTTGCCTTCGCGGTACGGGGAGTCGATCGTCTCCTGAGTCCAGTCCATGTAGACCTTGTTGGCCGGGCCTGGGACCGTGTACCCGCTCCAGTAGACTCGCGTTTCCGACCGCTGGCCCGCGTCCTGGTAGGCCTTTCCGATCTTGTCGATTATCATTGCGGCTTGCTTCGTCGCCCCGGGTTTCACGTTCCATATCCTTCGTATCAAGTACATCCGATTCAGCCTCCATCTTGGATTCCTTCAGTTGGCCTCACTGATAGTCCGGGCTCGTGGGTTCCACCCCACGGTCGCCGCGTATCCGCCGTATGCCGAGTCGCGATGTGTCCCAGCATGCCCATACCCCGGTCGGGGATCTGCCACGGCCATCAAAGTACCACTTGGAGCCAACACCGTCCAGCGGGCCTCATTGGCAATCGGGGAGACGATCGTCGGCACCCTCGGTTCGGGCTCCCCGCATCTTATCAACAGAGATGGGAGCACTGGGAGGTGGGCAGATGGCGGAGATCACGGTATAAGGGGCGAACTGGTGTATCGACACCAGGGTGTCTAGACGGTTCCTGGACGAGCGGGGCGTTCCCTACAACTGGGTAGACATTGACCTGGACCCCAGAGGTCTGGATCTGGTGAGGGACGTCAGCAACGGAGAGAGGATCATACCGGTGGTGGTCTTGGCGGACGGGGCCGTTCTCGTGGAGCCCTCCACCGCCGAGCTGGACCGCAAGCTCGGCGTCGCCCGGAATCAGGGCGCTCTGGCGCGCTCAGTTGACTGTGCGGAACTGGTTCGGTAGATCAGCCGCCTAGTGTCTCGGAAGTGGACCTGACCGGTGGTCTCTTAATGCTTTGGGCCCGCCGAACCGGCGGGTTATCGGTGGGCTCAGGCGGCGCCGTGAAGGTGCTGTTGGAGCGGCGCTACATTGACCTCGAACCCCCTCCAGAACAGGAACCGGCTCGAACCTATTTCCAGACCGCGCGCCCAGCCAGCCAGCTTTCTCGAGACAAGGATCTTGACTCCCTGGTAGTCGGCGCCTTGGTAGCTCGAAAGGTCCTTGCGTTGCAGGTAGGTGTCGACCGACACCTCAGGGCGGCTCCCTCAGCCTGTGGGCGGGATGAAATCGATAGCAGCTGCTCCACCGCGTTGCTTTATCAAGTCCAGAGCCTCTACGGATATCTGAATGTCCATCGGCCACCCCCGCTTCGAACTAAAAGTATGATGCAGTTCGCAGGACGGCGTTCCAAGCTGGCCCCTTGTGGCCCTGCCGACTGTGCCATTGTCGATGTCATACGATTCTGTCAGTAGCTAAGCGTTAAGGGAAAATGTCAGTCATGAAAGGACTGACA
>JAQBTI010000368.1 GCA_027624995.1 Chloroflexota bacterium | reverse complement strand
CTGGCCGTTTCCCTGGGAGTCGCCCCGGCTCCCCCCGTCGCCCAGACCGATGTACAGGTAGCCCTCCGGGCCGAATACGATCTGGCCGCCGTTGTGGTTGGAGAAGGGCTGTGAGACCTCCAGTAGAACGCGCTCACTGCCCGGACCGGCCCGGCCGCCGTCGGGGCTCACCGAAAAACGGGACACTACGGAGCGCTTGGGGTCGGAGGCCGAGTAGAAGAGGTAGAAGTAGCCGTTCTGCAAGAAGCCGGGGTCGAAAGCCAGTCCCAGAAGCCCCTCCTCTTCGCCTCGGTCGTTTACGCGGTCCCTGATATCCAGAAATACCTCGGCCGACTCGACATCGGCGTCGTTTCCAAAGACGACGATCTGACCCGGCTGGAGGGCCACGAAGAGGCGGTCGGAGCCGTCGTCGGGGTAGGCCATGGCGACCATGCGCGACAGCGACAGATTCGGGAAAGCGGGCTCAATTTTCAGCGGTCCAAGCGGCACTTCAGTGAGGGAGGGCTGTACCGGAGCCGGCTTCGCTGTCACAGGCGGTTGGATTACCGGCGGCTTCGTCGGCGGAATCGCAGTCGGTGTCGCGGCTGGCTGGGTCACAGCCGGCTCCGCCCGCGATGTGGCGGCGGGCATTGGCGTGGGGCTCTCAGTCTCTACAGAGATGGAGCCTTCGGGGTCGCCGCACGCGATAAGCACCAAGAGCAGGACGGCGAAAGTGAACGGTGTGGTCATGCGCCGATTATACCCGCCCACAGGAGACGCGCCGTCGATGACAGGCAGTGTTGAGAACGAGCGGCGCATTGACCTACAATCCCGTCAGGAAGGGGGGCGCCTTGGCTATCGACAAGAGGTTACTCGCACCACTGGAGTGGCGCTGCATCGGCCCGTTTCGCGGGGGACGGTCCGTCGCTGTCGCCGGGCATCCGACCGAGCGCCAGACATTTTTTTTGGCGCTTGCGCCGGCGGCGTCTGGAAGACGACCGACGGTGGCATCTATTGGGAGAACGTTTCCGACGGCTGGTTCAACACTGCCGCCGTAGGGGCCGTTGCGATCTCAGAATCGGACCCCGCCGTCGTGTACGCCGGGACAGGAGAGGCCTGTATCCGTGGCAACGTAGCCCACGGGGACGGTGTGTATCGGTCTACCGACGGCGGCGAGTCGTGGACGCACCTCGGCCTCGAAGACACCCGACACATATCGAGGGTCCGGGTACACCCACAGGACCCCGATTTGGTCTACGTCTCGGCCCTCGGCCACATTTACGGCCCCAACGAGCAACGGGGCGTGTTCAGGTCTGTCGACGGGGGCAAGAACTGGGAACGCATACTATTCCGAAGCACAACCGCCGGCGCGGCCGACCTGTCCCTGGACCCCACCAATCCGAGGGTCCTGTTCGCCGCGTTATGGGACGCAAACCGCACTTCGTGGAACCTCACCAATGGCGGTCCGGACAGCGGGCTCTTCAGGTCCGTGAACGGAGGGGACACCTGGTCCGAGCTAACACGTAACCCCGGCCTGCCCGAGGGAGTATTGGGCCGGATCGGAGTCGCCGCGTCGCCGGCTATGGCAGGGCGGGTCTGGGCGGTGATCCAGGCCGAGGATGGCGGCCTGTTCCTCTCAGACGACGGCGGCGACACGTGGGAAAGGGTCAGCGACTACGCCCAACTGACGGTCCGCGCCTGGTACTACGGCCATGTGATACCGGACCCGCGGGACGCCGACACGGTCTACATCCCCAACGAACAGGTGTGGAAATCTGTCGACGGAGGCGTAACGCTGTCGCAGATGCCGACACCTCACGGCGACAACCACGATCTTTGGATCGACCCCACCGATCCTTCTCGGATGATCGAGGGGCACGACGGTGGAGCGTGCGTGTCCTACAACGGAGGCGCGTCGTGGTCCAGCCTCTACAGCCAGCCGACATCTCAGTTCTACCATGTCACAACCGATAGCAGCTTTCCCTACCGTGTCTACGGGACGCAGCAGGACAATTCCGCTATCAGCGTGCCCAGTCAGTCGGACAAGATTGCCATTACGTGGTCCGACTGCTACGAGGTCGGCAACTCCGAATGCGGCCACATTGCGGTGCGTCCCGATGACGCAAACATCGTCTACTCCGGTGGGCCGCCGGAGAGCGGCAAGGCGCTCACGCGTTACGATCATCGGACGCGGCAGCAGCAGGCCATATCTGTCTGGCCGGAGGTCTATGGGGGCGTGGGCGTCGAGGAGTACAGGTACCGGTTCCAGTGGACCTTCCCAATTGCGATCTCGCCTCACGATCCTGGAGTGCTTTACGCAGCGGCCAACGTGGTGTTCCGGTCCGACGACGAGGGCCAGACATGGGTGACTATTAGCCCCGACCTCACCCGGAACGACCCAACCAAGCAGGGCCCGTCGGGCGGGCCCCTCGCCGTGGACCAGACGGGAGTGGAAAACTACTGCACTATATTTGCCTTCGTCGAGTCGCAACATAAGCAGGGTGTCTATTGGGCCGGGTCCGACGACGGCCTCGTCCACATCTCCCTCGACGGAGGCGAGAAATGGTCTGACGTCACACCGCCGGAGCTGCCGGAGTGGTCCACGGTGACCTCCATTGAGGTCTCTGCACACAACCCAGCGACCTCCTACCTCACGGCAGTCCGGTACAAGCTGGATGATCACAGGCCCTACATCTACCGGACGCATGACTACGGCGAAACCTGGCAGTCCATCGGCAGCGGGCTCGGTGAGGACAGAATCACCCGAGTGGTCCGCGAGGACCCGTCCAGGCAGGGCCTTCTGTACGCCGGCACTGAGGACGGCGTTTACGCTTCCGACAACGACGGCGCCACATGGTGGCCGCTACAGCTCAACCTGCCTGTCGTCCCAGTTCACGACCTTGCGGTTAAAGAAGGAGGACTGGTGGCGGCGACCCATGGCAGGTCATTCTGGGTGCTGGACGATCTCTCTCCACTACGCCAATGGACGGACGACATTGTTGACCGGGCCGCCCATCTGTTCGAGTCGCAGCATGCCTATCGCAAG
>JAQBTI010000367.1 GCA_027624995.1 Chloroflexota bacterium | reverse complement strand
CAGGTGTCTTGACCTCCCGTGCCCCCCGTTCGATGGCCCGGAGCACAATCGCGGTCTCGCCGTCGTAGATGGTTGCCCCCTGCTCGCGCATCTGCGCCAGCATCGTCTTTATTTCCTCCGTGAGCGCCTGCGCCGGCCGCGCCTGCGGCGTATGCTCGTAGATCACCCCCCGCCCAGCGGTCTCGAGCGTCGCCGCCAACGCGCCGGTCGCTTCGGCGATGTCCCTGTCGAGAAGGCGCGTGAGCCCTGCTGGCTTGTGGCGCGCAATCAGCGACTGCAAGAGAAAGAAGAGCTGATACTGCCGCTCGGTCAAATGGCGGATTGTTGGCAGCAGCCGCGAGACGTCATGCTCCTGCTGCCGCCGCACGATGGCCGCGGGATGCTCGCGCGCTGACGAGAGGTACCCGCAGTCGGCGGGGCATTGGATCTCGCTAAGACGCTTCGTTCCGCAGCACATCGGACAGATGGTCCGGGCCATCGCAGGGCATGCACGGCGAGCTTTGCGCTTGTCGCACGAGGGGCAGAGCATGCCTCAGCTTCGCACAGGGCACCGGCGTCGGCAACGGTCGCCGCTGCCCCGGTCGCGACAACGCAGACGGCTGGCCAAGAGATCCGCCAGCGAGGAGATCTTCGGAGGTCATGCGGGAATTGCCGCGAAGCCGTTGGCAGCCGGTTCGTACGGCAACTCGAGATAGGCGACGTACCAAGACGAGAGCCACACACAATTTTGTAATAGTCCAGGAGAAGCGCGCTGACAAGACGGCAGCATGCATATAATTAGACATACTGGCGAAATATAGTCAGATTGAACTTACGCGGCCAAGCCTGACAAGAGACGACTGCTCTCGCTCTGGCCCCTGTGTTGTGTACGTGTGGATTCTTGGCTGGTTTCGAGTCTTCCGCTCTCTCCATCCGGGGCGTCGTGATCGTGTCGACGCGGCAATTTACTGAGGTCGCGACGCCACAGCCCGTTACTCTTACATTCCTCTTCAGAGGACAGAGTGCTCCGAGCCTAATTGACGGCACGCGCGTCTTAATGTGAGAGCACGGATTTCCAGAGAGACCCCAGGTTCGCATGATTTATCTAAATAGCTGGATATACAGGTAGTTACTGATTGCAATGGCACTGGGTTCACGACGCCTTCTTGTCCGGATTGGGCCGCGCCTACGCTAGTGGCGTCGACAGACATATATAGGCACTGTAATTGCATGGGAGCGGAGCAGTCGCCAGTCCTGATTGGATGGCGCGGAAGGAGCGACAGGGATCATGGCAAGGACCAAGCGCACGAAGGCACCGGCGAAGACGAACCGTTACACCGAGCTGAGGCAGATGCTTGAGGACCGCCGCCGCGAGTTGATGAGTGACGTACAGGGTCGGATTCGCGATGTTCGGGCCGAAGGGGACCGAGAGGTTCTCGATCAGGGCGAGAGCTCCGAAGTCGACATCCAGGAGGACATCGAGTTCGCGCTGATCCAGATGAAGTCCGAGACGCTCAACAAGATCAACAAGGCGCTCGGCCGGCTGGAGGAAGACACGTACGGCAACTGCTTCGAGTGTGGTGAGGAAATCGCCGAGCCGCGGCTTCGGGCCTTGCCGTTTGCCCTTCGCTGCAAGGATTGCGAAGAGGCCCGGGAAACGGCAGAGCTGCGCGCCCGGGTGATGGCGAAGAGAAGCGGCTCCTCGGCGCTCTTCTTCGATATGGCAAGCTGATCGTCCGGAGCGTTCGAGCCGTTCGGCTCGTTCGGAAGGTTCGGCGTACTGAGGGCGGCCTTTGCAGGCCGCCCTTTCTTTTTCAGGGTGGACACATGAGTAAACGCGACGCCGCGCTGGATATTCAGGAACTATTGCCCGGCGACCAGCCGCTCACGATCCCCGCTGAGCTACCGATTCTTCCGCTGCGCGACACCGTGCTCTTTCCGAACTCCTTCATGCCGCTCGCAGTGGCACGGGCAAGCTCTGTACAGCTGATCGATGAGGCGATCTCAGCTGGCACGCTGATTGGCGTGTTCACGCAGCGCGACGCTTCCGTCGAAGAGCCACAGCAGGAGGACCTGCACCGCGTGGGGACGGCAAGCCACATCCACAAGATGTTCAAGCTGCCGGACGGCAGCCTGCGGCTGATCGTGCAGGGATTGGAGCGGCTGACACTCGACCAGGTGACGGAAACGCAGCCGTACCTGCGGGCACGCGTCAGCGCCGCGGCGGAGGCGACCAAGGATGCCGACCATCTCGAGATTGACGCCCTCCTGCGCAACATCAAGACGACGTTTCAGCAGGTCGTGTCGCTCTCACCGCTGCTGTCCAACGATTTGCAAACGCTGGCCGTCAATATCGCCGAGCCCGGACGACTGGCTGACTTCATCGTCTCGAGCCTCACGACCGTCGCCACCTCAGTCAAGCAGGAAATACTGGAAACGCTCGACGTCCGTACACGCATGGACGGACTGAACCGTATTCTGATCAAGGAACTAGAGGTGCTGGAACTCGGGTCCAGGATTCAGTCGCAAGTGCAGTCCGAGGTCGGCAAGAATCAGCGCGAATATTTTCTCCGCGAGCAGATGAAGGCGATCCAGAAGGAACTCGGGGAGAACGACGACCAGGCGAAGGAGGTGGAGGAGCTGCAGCAGAAGATTGACGCAGCGGGTATGCCTGACGCCGTCAAGAAGGAAGCCCAGCGCGAGCTCGATCGCCTCTCCAGGATGCCGGTGGCGGCAGCCGAGTACACGGTGTCCCGGACCTATCTGGACTGGTTGGTCACGTTGCCGTGGCAGAAGCGGACCGAGGAAGTCATCGACCTACCGACGTGCAAGGCGGTGCTCGACGCTGATCACACCGGGCTGGAGAAGGCCAAGGATCGTATTCTCGAATACCTCGCCGTGCGTAAGCTGAACCCGGACGTGAAGGGTCCCATTCTTTGTTTCGTCGGTCCCCCAGGAGTCGGCAAGACGTCTCTCGCGCGCTCGATCGCGCGGTCGCTGTCGAGGAAATTCGTTCGTGTCTCGTTGGGCGGAATGCGCGATGAAGCCG
>JAQBTI010000366.1 GCA_027624995.1 Chloroflexota bacterium | reverse complement strand
AAAGGGGAAGGACATCTACACCGTACCCACCAGCGAAAACCCCGCCGACATGGCTTCGATCATCGACAGAATGATCGCTCTCGGACTGAAGCTGGCCCGCAAGAAGACGATCGGACCCGCCGTAGTCGATGACTACATTCCGCACGGTATACGGCGCGAGGTCATCCGTGAGAAAGCCGGTGCGGAGCGTGCCGTCGACATGGCATTAGCGTTGGCGCTCGGTCAGCCCTTCACATCCGATATTAAGATCCGCCAGTATGACGCCGTTCCCGCCCCTCCGCCCATCCAGAACATGGCAGAGACCACCGTGGCCCTGCTCACGACAGCGGGCATCGTCCCCAACGGAAACCCCGACGGTCTGGCCGGTGGGACCAGCGCCCGTAAATGGGTCAGCTATGACATCGACGGCGTCAATGCCCTGACTCTCGGTGAGTGGGAGTCGGTCCACGGCGGCTTCAAGGGCTTCATCTACAACAGCGTGAATCCCAACTACGCACTTCCGCTGCCGGCGCTTCGCGGCCTGGAGGTGTTGGGGGTTATCAAGAAGGTCTACAACGAATTCTTCTCTATCGTGGGGGCCAGTTGTCCGGTCACCAGGGCACAGGAAATGGGCCGGGATATCGCCCAGCGACTTGTCAAGGGTGGAGTTCAGGCGGTCATATTGGAATCGACCTGAGGAAGCTGTAACCGTTGCGGCGCAACGGTCACGAAGGAGCTTGAGCGTGCTGGCATCGTAGTCGCCATGATTAGCGCACTTCCCTCAGTCCCGCTCTCGGTCGGTGCCCACCGTGTGATCAAGGGCGTTCGGGTGGAGCACCTGTGTGGCGACCCGTCCCTGTCACCGGAGCAGGACAGCGAGTTGATGTTGCGGATCGCCAGGACAGCGCTCAAAGCCCTTCAGACAGAGGTCACCGAGCCCACACTGTTTGAACCGGCACAATTTACTGAGAAGGAACCTGCCCACGCGCATTAAGGAGCGATGCCATGCCAGCAGAGATTCGAGTACTCCACTACATCAACCAGTTCTTCGCAGGGATCGGAGGAGAGGACGCGAACGACCTTCCGATTGAGATCCGAGAGGGTCCGATAGGGCCGGGAAGGCTCCTCGACCAGAAGCTCGGTGACCGCGGCACGGTGATCGCCACCGTCTTTTCAGGCGACAACTACTTTGTTGAAGAGGAAGACGTCTCGGTCGGGAAGGTGCGAGACGCTCTGGAGCGCTTCAAGCCCGACCTCGTTGTGGCAGGACCCGCATTTGACGCCGGTCGCTACGGTCTGGCCTGCACGCTGGTCTGTCAGGCCGCGAGTGAGTTGGGAATACCGGCCGTCACTGGGATGGTGGAGGACAATGCGGGCGTCCTTGCAAACGGAAAGGACATTTACACTGTCCCCACCGGTGAAAATCCCGCCGATATGGCCTCGATCATCGATAGGATGATCGCTCTCGGTCTGAAGCTGGCCAGCAAAGAGGCGATCGGCCCCGCCGTGGTCGATGACTACATTCCGCACGGCATACGTCGCGAGGTCATTCGTGAGAAGGCCGGTGCGGAACGGGCTGTCGACATGGCGCTGGCACTTGCTCTCGGGAAGCCCTTTATATCTGATATCAAGATCCGCCAGTACGACGTCGTGACCGCGCCACCGCCAATCCAGAACATGGCAGAGACCACCGTGGCCCTGCTCACGACAGCGGGCATCGTTCCGAGAGGTAACCCAGACGGTCAGCGAGACGGAGCCGGGGCTCGCAAGTGGGTCAGCTACGACATCGAAGGTGTCAATGCCCTGACCCTCGGTGAATGGGAGTCGGTCCATAGCGGCTTCAAGGGCTACATCTACAACAGCGTCAATCCCAACTACGCCCTTCCGCTCCCGGCGCTTCGAGGTCTGGAGGCGTTGGGAGTTATCAAGAAGGTCCATAACGAATTCTTCTCCATCGTGGGCGGCGGCTGCCCCGTCACCGAGGCGCAGCAGATGGGTCGAGGCGTCGCCGAACGCCTGGTCAGGGACGGAGTTCAAGCCGTCATTTTGGAATCGACCTGAGGAAGCTGTAACCGTTGCGGCGCAACGGTCACGAAAGAGCTTGAGCGTGCTGGCATCGTAGTCGCCATGATCAGCGCCCTTCCCTCGGTACCACTCTCGGTCGGCGCACATCGCGTAATCAAGGGAGTCCGGGTGGAGCACCTGTGTGGCGATCCGTCCCTGTCACCGGAGCAGGACAGCGAGTTGATGCTGCGGATCGCCAGGACAGCGCTCAAAGCCCTACAGACGGATGTCACCGAGCCCACTCTGTTTGAACCACCGGCACAGGCTACTGAAAAGGAACCCGTTCATGCGTCTTGAGGTAGGAACTTTCCCAGTCCGCGACGTGGTGATTGGAAACGTCACGCGATGGCATGACGGCGTCCTCGAAATTGATATGGATGAACTGCAGGACCTCGTCCTCCAAGACCCCATTCTGAAGGCCCGGGTTGACGTTGTGAAACCGGGTGAATCGGCTCGGATAATCAACTATGAAGACGTGCTCGAGCCGAAGGTGAAAGTCGAAGGCGGAGGAACCGTCTATCCGGGCATCTGTGGGCGTCCCACTGACTCTGTCGGTCAGGGACGCACCCATCGTCTCGGCGGCGTTAGCGTGGTTCAATGCCTGGACACATCATCAGTGAAAAGCTCGATGGCCGAGGAGCGGTTATGGGGACGGGGCTCCGGCTCGAAGTCCATTAACTCGCGGTTCATCGACATGAGCGGCGAAAAAACGGCCATCCCGGCGGTCACGCCTTACGCAACACTCTTCAACGTCTGTGTGACCGTCGAAGCCCCGCCGAACCTCGCCTTTCAAGAGCAAAGCCGTGCCGCCGCCGCCGCAAGCTATCGGGTGGCCGACCGGCTGGCCGAAGTCGTCCGGGACCTCGATCCACCGGAGATGGAGGTTTTTGATCTCGATCCTGTCGGCGACCTTCCGGGCATCGTGTACATACCACACATGTCGTCCGCCGAACCCATGGCTGGCGCGCAAGGCACATACGGGACAGCCGTC
>JAQBTI010000365.1 GCA_027624995.1 Chloroflexota bacterium | reverse complement strand
AAATTTGCGAGCGGGGACAGGGAATCTCCTCCCCGCCCAAGGGGGGTTCGGTGCGGGGGTATCTGGTGTCCACCTGGTGCCTATCCTGCTGTGTACCGGTGTGACTGGGTACTACTTCGGGTTGTCGGCCTACCAGAGGTAGAGGCCTAACTCAATACTGCCCAAACGGTTACGTATATTGGCGAAATGGGACTTCAAATCCGTTGCGGTGTGCTGATACCACGCTGGGTGGGTTCGATTCCCACACATTCCCGCCAATATACGTCCAGCACCATCCAGAGAGGCCCTGCAAGTGGCTGACTCGCAGGGCCTTATCTCTACATGGACCACCGAACAGGTTCGGTGTCGTCCGTTGACATCCGGGGGTATCTCGGGGTATCTTTCGGGGGTATCTGATACCGAACGTCGGATGTTGGGGGTATCAGTGGATACCCCCCGACACGATCCCCTGAATGGAGAGATACCCCCATGCCCAGAGGCGGCAAAGACAAGTTGAGTGCCGCTGCAGTCAAAGCGGCCGCCTACCAGGGACGCCCGTACAAGTTGTTCGACGGTGCCGGGTTGTACCTGCACTTGAAGGAGGCTGGCCGCTACTGGCGGCTGAAGTACCGCTACGCCGGACGCGAGAAGCTCCTGGCCCTCGGCGTCTACCCCGACGTGGGACTCAAGGCTGCCCGCGAGGGCCGCGACGAGGCCAGGCGCCTGTTGGCCCAGCATGTAGACCCCGTCGCCCACAAGCGAGCCCAGGAGTCCGACAGAAGGGCGGCTGCGGCCAACAGTTTCGAGGCCGTAGGCCGGGAGTGGTGGGAGCAGGTCCATCGTCATGAGGTCGTTGAGGACCACGCCGCCCGGAACCTGCGCCGACTGGAGCTGTACGTCTTTCCGCCCATCGGCCGGTTCCCTCTCCGAGACATCTCCGCGCCGCAACTACTGGCCGTGCTGCGCAAGGTGAAGCGCCGCGAGACAGCCCGCCGAGTGCGGACCCTCTGCGGCCAGGTCCTCCGGTACGGGATCTCCACCGGCCGGGCCGAGCGGGACGTGGCGGCCGATCTCCGAGACGCCCTCAAGCCCACGGAGACGCGTCACCATGCGGCGCTCGTGGACCCTGAGGACCTGGCGGGCCTCTTGCGGGCGATCGAGGGATACGACGGTGGCCAGCCGGCCACGAGGGCGGCCCTACGGCTGGCTCCCCTACTGTTCGTCCGACCCGGCGAACTACGCAAGGCGAAGTGGGAGGACTTCGACCTCGACGCTGGCAAGTGGAACTACCAGCCGAGCAAGGGCGGCGACCCGATGGTCACGCCGCTGCCCCGCCAAGCCGTCGAGATCCTCGGCGCGATGCACAAGATCAGCGGTCCCGAGGGCTATGTGTTCCCGTCTCTCCGCGGCAAGGGCCGCCCCATGTCTGCCAACACGCTCAGCGCTGCCTTGAGCCAGATGGGCTTCAAGGACAAGATGACACCGCATGGGTTCCGGGCCGCAGCCCGCACGATCCTCACGGAGCGCCTCGGCTACTCCGCCGAGTGGGTCGAGATGCAGTTGGGGCACTGTGTACGTGACGTTAACGGCCGCGCCTACAACCGCACGACCTTCCTCGAGCAGCGACGCGAGATGCTTCAGCGGTGGGCCGACTACCTCGACCACCTGCGGAATGGCGTTGTTGCCCTGGACACGATGTGCACAAACGCGGACAGCCGGTGAACCTTCGTTGGCACGTAAGGCACGGTCGGGGCTATCTATTCTGCCGTTCGTTGCGATGCGGTCGTGGCATGCCGTGCAGGGCTCCTTGGGACGTTCATGCAAGCGCCAGAAAAAGAAGTGGATTCTACCGGGAGGCCAACTGACATGGGCCGTCCATCTCGACGATCTGTATGGGCCCTGATAGAGCAAAGCGGAGCCTCCAACGGTTCTCGTTCAGGAATGGGACACGGCAGGCTGACAATGGACCAAAAGGACCCCGCTGAACATACCGCGCAGCCTCTCCCATATGTGGAGGATCTCCTGATTCCGGAGATGGCCAAGTACGCCGAGGAGCTTCTTAACGACTTGGAAGATATTCTCGCGACAGTGTCCGCAAGGCTCCCCGAACGGTCGAGCCGCAAGAAGAAGGCAGAACTGTTCTTGCGGGAGTTCTACGCGGTCGCGGGTGACTGGTGGCTTGGACCCGAACAAGACAACGAGAGACCTGGTGTGCTTGAGTTTGTCTGCGACCGCTTGTTCAAAGGAAGAGACATTCGGGTGGACGCAAGCTACCGCGTCGAGGAGTATGAGCCAGGCGTAATTGACTCGTCAAGCGTAGTGGACCTATGGCCTGATCGTCCCGCATCGATGCTGAATCGTTCGCCCGGTACCCGGCATCCCGGGCAACTTAAGCTCGTGACCTACTTCGATCTGAGGCTCGGGCACAGGCACGAAAAGGTGCAGTGCAGAATGCGTCGTATTCTACCTGAATGCTGCTGGCATCGGATCACGCCAATAACGGAAGAAACACTTCGGAGTGATGACCTGCTTGACGCGCTCGTCTCTGCATACCTATACGAGTCCGCTGCGCATGGGCACAAGAACTCCGTCCAGATACTATCCGGGCTGTTCAAAGGTGCTCTCGAGAGATATTCGTTGGACTTTTTTAGGGCCAATCCGTGGGTAACTCGGCTGGCGATCGGTCAGAGTGGAGTACTTACGGACGCCACTCGCTATCTCCATGGAATCATTGCCGGCGACGACCCGCGTGCCATGTTGAAATGCATCCTGGCCGGCGCAGAAATTGAGCCGATTCTGTCGCAGTCGTGGGGCCATGTTCTCCACCTCAACGTCACGGAGAGGATTCCGAAATTTACGTGGGCTTTCCTCCTTTTGGCAGGTGATCTCGAGAGTCGGGCAACTCGGGGGGAAATCTCGTTGGCTCACGCCACTGACCTCACCAGAATTGCCTATGCGGGCATGCTTTCGGCATATAACCCGCTGAATATGCTCGGGCTCGAGACTTTGCCAAGAGACGTGGACGACCTCAATGCACAACGCACGTATCAGATCAAT
>JAQBTI010000364.1 GCA_027624995.1 Chloroflexota bacterium | reverse complement strand
GTTGACCCATGATCAAGATGGGGCCCCGAGGCCCTCCAACGCGGCAGAACCAGAAACGCAAGCCGAGCCTGAAGCGGTCTTAGACCATTCGCTCCGCTCGGGGTGACACGGGGATACAGATGTCGAACAACTTGAATGCGCGAGACGAATTTCTAGACACCGTACGACAGGCACTCCGACAGGGCGCGGATGCAAAATCCGCAGACTTGACTGAGACAAGTACGCCGCCCGATGACGCGACCGACGTTTCGGCGCGTGCCCTCTATGTCCTGGAACAGGCCATGAGTGGTGGCGAGACTCTGCTGGCCCGGCTACAGGAATCGGCCGAAAAGGCGGGCTGTACTGTGGTCCGTGTCGGGACGACACAAGAGGCTGGCGAATACATTCAGACTGTCGCGCGCGGTCTCAAGGCACGATCTGTCGTACGGTCCGCTCACGATGTCCTCGACCGCATAGGTGTGGACGCGGTGTTGTCTGCGGACGGAGTCCAGGTAGTTCTCATGGCGCAGGAAGGCGACTCTGACAAAGAGTCGCAGCGTCAGTCGCTACGAGGTCGCGCCGCTGAGGCCGGCATAGGTATCACGGGAGTCGACTACGCCATCGCCGAGACCGGGAGCTGCGTGATCGTCCCGCGCGCCGGCGTGAGCCGGCTGGTATCGCTGCTCCCTCCCGTCCATGTCGCCGTCGTGGAGGCGGGCCAGGTGCTTCCTAGCCTGGACGATCTCTTCCTTCTCCGGCGTCGGGACTTCCTTCAAGGAAAGCTAGGCAGTTACATGAGCATCATCAGCGGCCCGAGTCGTTCAGCCGACATCGAGTACACCATCGTCAAGGGCGTCCACGGCCCCGGCGAGGTGCACCTGGTGCTGCTCGAAGATAGTCTCGCCTGACCGGACGGCATAGAATCTTGGGATTCGGGAGTGGAATGAACGCCCTCGTTTGAAAGTGGGGACGCTATCGCCCTCCGAAGACTGTACCGCCCACCTTCATGAACCGTAGGGCTTCCTCGGTGGCCGATGCGATCAGCTCGGCGGCCCGTTCCGACGCCTCGCCTAGAGTCATGGGCGCGCAGGTTATAGCGGCGGCCGCCTCGATGCCGTGCTCGTGGACGTCCTGATACCGCTCCCCCAGGGAGCCAGAGACCGCTATGACGGGAATCCCGCGGGCCTTCGCGCGCTCTGCCACGCCGATAGGCGCCTTGGAGTAGACCGTCTGGTGGTCCATCTGGCCCTCTCCGGTTATTACGAGGTCGGCCCCGTCCAGGTGCGACTCCAGGTCCACGGTCTCGAGAACGATGTCCACGCCCGTCTTGAGCTCTCCGTTCAGGAAGGCCATCATGCCACCGCCCAGGCCACCCGCCGCGCCCGAGCCGGGTACTTGGTCGATGTCCTTTCCGACATCTCTCATGACGATCGCCGCAAAGTGCCCCAGGGCCGAGTCTAGCTGCGCCACCATCTCCGGCGTTGCGCCCTTCTGCGGCCCGTATATGGCTGAAGCGCCCTCGGGCCCTGTGAGCGGGTTGCTCACGTCACAGGCGACCAAGAACTCCGAGTCCCTGGCCCGTGGGTCGAGTCCTGACAGGTCGATCCGGTCCAGTCTGGCGAGTGCGGCTCCTCCATAAGGAAGATCGTGGCGGTCTGAGTCAAAGAGACGTATCCCAAGCGCCCGGGCCATGCCAGCGCCAGCGTCGTTGGTGGCGCTCCCGCCGATGCCAATGATGAATGTGCTGAAACCCGCCTCGAGCGCCTGCATTATGGCCTCGCCCAGGCCGAAGGTCGTGGAGAGAAGGGGAGTGCGCTTTTCGAGAGGCACGAGCGCCAGTCCGGATGTCCGGGCCATCTCTATGACGGCAGTCCGCCCGTCGCCCATCGCACCCCATTGCGCGGTGATCCGGTCGCCCAGGGGTCCCGTTACGTTGACATCGCGGATATCGCCGCCTGACCCTTCGACCAGCGTTTCCAGCGTACCGTCACCTCCGTCTGCGACCGGGACAAGGGATATCTCGGCCTCGGGGACGACCCGCAAGACGCCTTCTCTCATCGCGCGGGCAACGTCGAGCGCTGAGATGCTACCTTTGAACGTCTGGGGTGCAATAACCACTTTCATGGCGCGGATTATATACCAGCCGAATCCACACAGTGGTCTCCACCGCTTGATACTGCGGTAAAAGGGTCTGGAAACCTGTTGACGCTATGAAAATATGCTCGTAGCCTGATATTGATATGCCAAAGAAAGCAAGGGAAGGCAAGACGCGGCAAGTATTCGCGTCGATTGACGAAGGCCTCTATCTAGCCGCCAAGTCCCAGGCTGCTGAGAGGCGCGTCCCGCTGTGGGAG
Organism: Chloroflexota bacterium; assembly: GCA_027624995.1. GTDB lineage: Bacteria > Chloroflexota > Dehalococcoidia > Lucifugimonadales > CATQGZ01 > CATQGZ01. The sequence continues at coordinate 714 of JAQBTI010000364.1, read as the reverse complement.
CTAATCGAGACCGCATTGTCGCAAATGCTCGACAGCGAACATCCTGACCAGGTGCCCGAACAAACGGAACAGGAAGCAGCGCCGTCGATCTGGAATGACGAATACCTGAGAATGCAGTCACGGCTACCCATCGGGTCGCCCGTCGAGCTGGCGAAGGAAGAGGCCGCGCGAGTCGCCAGGGCCGCCTTTGGCTCGTCGTCCGGTGACTGGTCCCTGCGCTCCAGAGAAGGCCTGAAGGCCTGAATGGCTGAGCTGCTTCTGGATGCCACCGTGTTTGAGGACTACCGCGCCGGGGACTCCCGGGCGCGAGAGATCATCGAGAAGGCCATAGACGGCTCGATCTCTGTCTCGGTCTCGTCCGTTACCGTCTTTCAGCTATGGGGAGACCCTTCCATGGACCGCCAGGCGGAGATCGGCTCCTCCAGCGTGCTCAGTTTTATGGAACAGGCGCCACTCTCCGCTGAAGCGGCGAAGAGGGCAGGGAGGTGGCTTGCCGCCCTCGATCCACAGCAGAGGGCAGCGCTTGCGCCGCTCGCACTCGTGGCGGCTACGGCCAAAGAGCGCGGAGAACGCGTGTGCACTCGTGATCCGGATGCGTTCGGCCCTTTCGACGCAGATGTGGTAGGTTACTGAGGGGCGCCGTCGGGCGGAGAGGCTCGCGGAGTCACCCTGGACCGGACGTGAGTCGGTGACCTCGTGCATTACCTGAGACGG
>JAQBTI010000363.1 GCA_027624995.1 Chloroflexota bacterium | reverse complement strand
TCGATCCACGACCCGACGATGTCTGGCGATACGACATCGTGACGGTGAGCAAGAAGGAGTCAGGGTACGAGGAGACGGTGCAGGGGGAGGCGATCACGCCGAGGTGGCCATGTGACGTGGGCCGGGCCAGCGTGAGCTTCCCCTCGCGCAGCCGACAGGACTCCTAGGCCGCGGAAGATCTGCGACTCGCTGGTCCACAGAATCGGCGCAACACTTCACGGGACTGAACGGTCCTGTGGGGGCATGAAATCCCCTGTCAGGACACCTGTGAACTCGATGGCACGCACCTGCACCTGGTCCCGGACCGCCCTCGCGCTCCTCCTGGTGGCCGCCTCCGGACTCGACAGCGGGTTGATGGCTCAGCTTCCCGAAGGTCCGCGCATCGACGGACCCCCCGCGCCCATCGCCCCAGCCGTCGTCAATCGAGACGCTGAGGGGAACGCGACGGTCCGTGCCGTTCGCCTGACCGGCCCGATTCGTCTCGACGGTGTGCTGGACGAGTCCTTCTATACAGACACCCGTTCGGTCTCGGACTTCGTCCAGGCGGTTCCCGACAACGGTGCGGCGCCGACGGAGCGGACCGAGGCCTGGATCGGCTTTGACGACACCGATATCTACGTCTCGGCTCGCAACTATGACTCCGCGCCTGAGAGCGAATGGGTCGCCAATGAGATGCGGCGCGACACCAATCAGCTCCGCAACAACGACTCGTTCGGGGTGATGTTCGATACGTTCTATGACCGCAGGAACGGGGTGATGTTCTACACGAACCCGCTGGGGGCGCTCGCCGAGTTCGCGATCTCGAACGAGGGGAATCCGAACACGGACTGGAATCCAATCTGGGACGTGCGCGTCGGGCGCTTCGAGGGCGGCTGGACGGTCGAGATGCGCATTCCGTTCAAGTCGCTCCGTTACCGGCCGGGGAGGGAGCAGATCTGGGGCATCCAGCTCCGGCGCGCCGTTCGCCGCAAGAACGAGTGGAACCACCTGACGTTCCTACCTCTGTCCGCCGCCGGTGGTGGTGCACAGGGCGCGTTCCGGGTCTCCAGGGCCGGGACGCTTGTCGGCCTCGAGGCGCCTCCGGCGAGCAGGGTTATCGAACTCAAGCCCTACGGCATCACGGGCCTCAGCACCAACCTCGCCGTCGATCCGGCGATCCGGAACCACCTCGACGCCGACGGCGGAGCGGACCTCAAGGTAGGCATCACCGACAACCTTACGGCCGACTTCACGTACAACACCGACTTCGCCCAGGTCGAGGTCGATGAGCAGCAAGTGAATCTGACGCGCTTCTCGATCTCATTCCCCGAGAAGAGGGACTTCTTCTTGGAGGGCCGGGGAATCTTCGACTTCGGCAGCTCCGGCGGTGGTGGATTCGGCGGTGGCGGCGTGAGCGCGCCGACCATGTTCTTCAGCCGGCGCATCGGGTTACAGGGCGGGACGCAGGTCCCGATCATCGGAGGGGGTCGCGTAACCGGAAAAGTCGGAGCGTTCGACGTCGGTGCGCTCAGCATCCAGACCGACGACGTCTCTAGCGTCAACGCTCCGTCCACCAACTTCTCCGTGTTGAGGCTACGGCGGGACATCTTCAGGCGGAGCAGCATCGGAGCGCTGTTCGAGAATCGTTCTCGCTCTGCATCAGCGTCCGGGTCGAACCAGGCGTACGGGGTCGACGGGAGTTTCTCGTTTTTCGAGGACCTCAATTTTCTCGGCTACTACACCACCACACGGACCGAGGGACGGACGGGCTCAGACGACAGTTACCGGACGCAGGTGGACTACGCGGGCGACCTCTTCGGCGGTCGCGTCGATCACCTGTTCATCGGCGAGGACTTCAATCCGGAGATCGGCTTCGTCCGACGAACGGGGCTGCGCGAGACTTTCGCGTCCGCGCGCTACAGTCCGCGACCCGCCGGCATCGAGTGGATCCGGCAGGTGACGTTCTCCGGCAGTATGGACTACCTGGAGAACCATCCGGCAGGCTTCGTAGAATCGCGCGAATTTCAGGGTCGCTTCCAGATCGAGCTGGAGAACAGCGACTCGTTCAGTGCCAGCTTCAGTGAGTCGTACGAGAACCTGCAAGACACGTTCAACATCGCGACGGGTGTCGCAATTCCGGACGGGCGGTACGACTTCCGCAGCGTGAACGTGGGGTACACGTTCGGCTTGCAGCGTCCCTACTCAGGCACCTTGTCAGGGGAGTACGGCAGCTTCTTCGAGGGTACCCGCACCACCGTTGGCTTCCAGAGGGCCCGGATCGAGCTCACACCTCAGCTCTCGATGGAGCCGAGTCTCGCGTTCAACTGGGTCGATCTCCCGGGCGGCGACTTCACCCAGCACATCGCGTCCACGAGGATGAGCTACAGCTTCTCGCCGAGGCTCTACCTGAGCGGGTTGGTGCAGTACGGCACGAGCAGCGACGCATTGAGCGCAAACCTACGCCTGCGCTGGGAGTACGCGCCTGGAAGCGAGGTCTTCGTGGTGTACACGGAGGAACGCGACACGGACGTCTTCGATCGCTTCTCGGAGTTGTCGAACCGAGGCCTGGTCATCAAGGTGACCCGACTGTTACGAATGTGAGGAACGGCGTCATCGGACGCCGCAGAGCGAGGTGCCGCTCAGTCGCTCACGAAGCCGCACGTCGGATAGATCACCCGCTCGGAGCCCTCGATCCAGGTGCCGCATGGGTTCCCGTACCTGAGGGTGCCCCTATACCTCAACCCGCCATCGGGTGAGTAGCGCTCGTAGGGTACATCGATCTGACCATCGACATAGGTGACCTGCTCGATGAGCTGGTCGCCGCGGTACCATTCGCGGGAGCCATGGAAGTCGCCGTACCGATACGTGCCCTTCTCGTACAGCTGACCGTTCCCGAAGTACGCTTCGTAGGGACCTTCGCGAAGACCGTTCACATACATTCCGCGCTCGTAGAGTTGGCCGTCCTCGAAGTACCACTCGTACGGCCCGTCTTTCTGTCCCTGCCGATAGACCTCGCGCAGGCTGAGCGTATGGTTCTCGAAGAATAGTTCGAACAGACCGTCGTATCGTCCG
>JAQBTI010000362.1 GCA_027624995.1 Chloroflexota bacterium | reverse complement strand
TTCGCGGGCCTCGGATTCCGGTATGCTCGGCTGGACGGCGGCGACCTTCCGGTCGACGAAGGCCACGTCGCGCTCGGCATGGAGCGCCTGTGACGGGTCGATTACGGTCCCGCCCTTTAGCACCAGGTCATATTGCATATTTCGGCCTCCGAATGGGTGCGGTCGCACCGAGTTTGGCTGGGCCATTCTACCACCTGAGGTCCCGTGACAGGACAGGCGGAGGGCAACCAGTTCTACAGGTTGAACTGGGCGTCGACGAAGCCGGTCAGCTTGTTGTATATCTGTACCCTGTACCTCTGCGTATCGGCGACGATCAGCCTCGACCTGACCGGGTCGAAGGTCACCCCGGTCGGCAAAGCAAACCGCCACTCGGGCTCCATGCTAGGGGCGCGGCGCCGCGCCTTCCTGAGGTCGGCGTTGGCGCCCAGGGTCCCTTTGGCCCATCTAGATGGCTCGTGGGCGTCGCCCAGGATGCTGGTCAGAAAGCCACCTTCCGGACCGAAGACCTGAACACGGTTATTGGCCCAGTCACAGACGTAGATGTCGCCATCGGCATCGACGGCGACATCCGAGGGCCGCTCGAGCTGACCGCGGCCTGAGCCGTGGCTTCCAAACTGCAGTAGGAATTCCCCGTCAGCAGTGAATTTCTGGACGCGGTGGTTGAAGTGGTCGGCGACGTAGACGTGGCCCAGGTCGTCGACCGTGATGCCCCACGGCGAGTCGAACCGGCCCTCAGTCCGCCCGTGGCCTCCCCATTCGGCCAGGAATTCCCCCATCGTAGTGAGCTTCTGAACGCAGTGATTGAGGCTGTCAACCACATAGGCGTGGTCGTTGCCGTCGATGGCTATTCCGGAGACCCGGTTAAACTGGGCCTCTCCCGAGCCGGACGTGCCCCAGCACGAAACGAATCCGCCGTCGCTTTCGAACACGGAGACACGGTTGAGCCACTCGTCGGCGACGTAGACTCTCTCTCCGCTATCGAGGGCGATACCGGCCGGCCAGATGAACTGCCCGTCCAAGGTCCCGAACTCGCCGAAGGTCAGGATGTGCTCTTCCTCGCCAGGCTCGTTCATATTGAACTTCCCGACGCGTGCGCCGAAGGCCCTGGGCTCCATCGGCAGTCCGACTTCGGTGCTCTCGGCCCCGCGCCCTAGGACGTAGACAAGCCCGTCGCGGGTGACCGCGGTCGCTACCGGTAGGACGAATCCTTCGCCGGGCCAGCGGGTGCCGCCCATGTATTGGCCGACGTTGTGGCTGTAGTCTAGGACACGTCCTGCGACGGACTGAGTTAGCAATTTCGACTCACTTCTCTAACGTGTGACTGGTCTGTGAACGACCGTTCGACCATCCCACTGACCCCCTTCCTACCAGCAGGAAGGGGGATAAGATGAAACCTGAGGGACACCCTCAGACTCCCGTCAAAGGGGCTCCGCCCCTCTGTACACCCGTTTCAAGACACTTACGCGCGCTGATATTCGCGGAGGGAGACTACGAGTTGGAGCATCTCGAGGACACGTTCCGTCGAAGACTCGGTGTCTCCGTTCCACACCAGATCGCCACGCTCGGAGGCGTGGTCCAGTAGTTCGTGCCTAGTGTCCGGTCCGAGTTCAGCGAGGCCAAGGAGATCGAGGCACGCATCGACCAGAGCTTCGGGCGCAAGGTTCGGTGTGTTCTTGAGGCCCTGGATGAAGGCCGCAATGCCGGGCCTGCCGGCGTCGCCGACCATACGCGTCATGAAGTTGACGCGCTCAACGAGATTGCCGCTGTTGATCCATTCCTCGCCGGTATGCCAGCCCTCCACGGAGGGAGGATTGAGCAGGTCTTGGCCCATATACAGAGGCTGCCGGGCCAGCTCACCGTAACCGGGCAACGGGAACTCGGCCCCGCCTACCAAGCGCATCGTCTCCGCTACGACTTCAACTGGGCTCTTGACCCGATCTCGGCGGGCGTTCTTGAAGAAGTCCGAGTTGAACAGGACCCTCAGCATGGAACGGATGTCGTAGCCCGAGTCACTGAAGGTCGCGGCCAGGGTCTCGATAGCCTCGGGGTCCTTCGGTGGCGTCTTGGACCAAGCCGCGACCTGGACCTCGTCAGCGACGAAGAAGTTGTACAGGTGGCGGGAGACGAACGTTGCGGTAGCGGGCTGCTCACAGATGATGTCGATAATGTCCTGGCCGTTGAAGTCGCCGGTACGGCCGAGAAAGGACTTTTCGCCTGAATCGTGATCGTCCTCGCGGTACTCGAATTCCCAGTCGTACCGACCATAGGGGAACCTGGGGAGCTTGGGCGTGATGGTCCATCCTGTGAAGGCGCGGGAGCACTCCAGGACATCGTCCTCGGTGTAGTTGCCGACGCCCATGCTGAACAGCTCCAGCAGCTCGCGGCCGAAATTCTCGTTGACGGCGGCGGCGTGGTTCTCGTTGTTGTCTAGCCAGTAGATCATGGCTGGAGATTTTGCCACGGCCAGGAGCAGGTCTCGAAAGCTGTCCATGCCGAGTCGACGGAAGAGGTCGATCATGTCGGCAACCTCGTCCCAGTGGTCTACCTTGGAGACCCCGGTGGCGAAGACCTGGTGCCAGAAGAACGTTAGCTTCTCCTCCAGCGGCCTCTTGGTGTTGATCATGTGGTAGAGCCACGACGTAGGGCCGGGGTTGCTAAGGGTGCCGGGCTTCCAGGTCCAGGGCTGGTATCTGAGGAAGCGATAGCCGTCCAGTGGCTCTTGGGCGTCGGGTCGGAGCAACTCGTCGACGGTCTGCTCGTAACCGATCGTCGCTCGCTGGCGCAACTCCTCCGGGGTCGCGCCGAAGCCGGCGCGTCTCATAAGATGGGCAATCAACTCTGTGTTTCTATCGGCCATCGCTACTCCCGGCGGTCACGAACTCGTGAGTGTTATCCTAAGCCCTTCACCAGAGGGTTCACGACACGGTCGACCCTCACGAATCATGTCTGTCGACCAAAAGCATACGTCCGCTAGCATATGGCTGTCGTTGTCAGGAGGTTACGTCAATAGGTGTGTAAACGACATCAGGCGGCGACCTCCTCAACGATAGCCTCGATGGC
>JAQBTI010000361.1 GCA_027624995.1 Chloroflexota bacterium | reverse complement strand
CCCAGTCTAGGCTGGCCTCCGTCGTCTCGGCCGGCTTGTACTCGCAGCCGATCCAACCCTCGTATCCGGTGCTGTCTATGAAGTCGAAGATGAACGGGTAGTTTATCTCGCCGGTGCCGGGCTCGTTTCGCCCCGGCGTGTCGGCGATCTGGAAGTGCTCGATCAGGTCCAGGCTGGCCTCGATGGTAGGCGCCAGGTCGCCCTCCATGACCTGCATGTGGTAGACGTCGTACTGAAGGCCGAGGTTGTCGGACCCGACCTCCTCGATGATCGAGCGGGCCTGGGCCGTGCGGGTCAGGTAGAAGCCGGGAATATCGCGGGTGTTTATCGGCTCGATAAGCAGCTTTACGCCGGCCTTCTGGAGCTTGGCGGCGGCGAACTTCAGGTTGGAGACGAAGGTCTCCCGCAGCATCTCGGGCTCAACTCCAACTGGAGCTATGCCCGCGAGGCAGTTGACACGCTCGCACTTGAGGGTCGTGGCATATTCGACCGCGCTTCCGACGCCGTCCTGGAACTCGCCGACCCTTTCGGGGTCACACGCGATTCCTCGTTCACCGGCGTCCCAATCGCCGGCGGGCAGGTTGTGGAGTACCTGTGCCAACTCGTACCAGTGGAGCCGCTCGGCAAGGTCATCCTTGTCGTAGGGGTACGGAAAGAGGTACTCGACCCCTTTGAAGCCCGCCCGAGCAGCGGCGTCGAACCGGTCGAGGAAGCCGACCTCGTTGAACAGCATCGTGAGGTTCGCGGCGAATTTGGGCATGTCTTTGAGGGCCTCTAGGTCTGTGAGATGCGCCCCATTATAGGATGACAGGTCGCGCCGTCAAGCGGCCCCTCACCCCTTCGATGAGCTCAGGAGACCTCCTCCCCCGCCGGGGGAGGATTGAGGAGGGGGTGAGACGACCGACATTCGAACCAGGGAGGTTCCAGCAAGAAGACGCCGTCCCTACACCATCGCTGACGGGTCTATCGATCGCTCAAGCCGACCGGCTTCATATGCCGCGAGCGTCACCTGCAACACCTTCTTGGAGGTCTCGGCGTCGAGCGAGGGCTGACCGCCATCCACGATGCAGTCGATGAAGTCGGCGGCCGCGCCGTTGAACCCTTCGATCCAATCGCTGGGGACGTCTATGCTCTCGGTCTCCGAGCCCGTGTGTAGCATCACCGGCGGCAGGTCCAGCATCTGGCCCGAACATCGCGTAACCCAGATGGTCCCCTTGGAACCCTGAATCTCGAAGAACTCGTCCAGCGGGAAGTACTTGCTCCTGATCTCCATCTCCAGCGCGGAGGCGTAGTCGATGACCGCCAGGCAGTTCCTGTCCTTGAACTTCCAGGTTATGGAGCTGGGAGCCTCGATTACGTAATCGTCGGTCTTCGTCACCATGGCCTGGACTTTTTCCACGTCGCCGAGCATCCAGATCGCGGTGGCGTACTTGTGCCAGCCGTCGTCGAAGAGGGCGCCGCCGGCGTTGAGGGCCGGGTCGCGCCGCCATTCGAGGGCCCCGGGGTCAATCGAGTAGTCCGGCGACGAGCCCTTGGGGCCGGCAACGGTGCGTATCCTGATCATGGAAGGCTCGCCGATGACACCACCATCCAGCATCTCCTTGGCTTTCACCAGGGGCGGGTAGTAGATGAAGTTCTCCGTGACCCGAAACAACACGCCGGCGTGTTTCGCCGCTTCGCCTATTTCATCAGCTTCAGAGACCGTAAGTGAAACAGGCTTCTGGCAGGAAACGTGCTTGCCCGCCGCCAGGGCCGCCAGGGCCTGCCGATGGTGGAGATGGGTCGGGGTAAGCAGCTCGACCGCGTCGACGGTAGGATCTTCGAGGACATCCTCGAAACGGGTGTATATTCGGGGCTCGATGCCCCACTCTTTGGCCCGGCGCTCGGCCCGCTCCCGAACCGGGTCGCAGACCGCGTAGACCTCGCATTGCGCATGTTTCAGATATCCCGGGACGTTGAGCTGGGATATCGTGCCGCAGCCGATGACCGCGAGTCTGACCTTGTCCAACCTGGCGCCTCCGGACCCGCCTCGCCGAGCGGGCCGAGCGGCAGTATACGGTGCCGCCCTTACCGGTGTCAACGAACCGTATTCACTCACCTAGAATGTTACCGAGGCGGGTACAGTTCACTCAAGTAATAATGTTACTGGGGGACAGATGCCAGCCGATGACGCGATGACGATAGATGAGCTACGAAAGTATCTGAAGCGGATGAGAGGACGGTACTGGGGTGCAGATCGAAGGAGACGGGGGGGAGTTGCTGAGCGAGATGGAGGCGGTGACGGGTTTGCACCGCAAGAGCCTGATCCGGGCTTGTGCGAGGAGCGACTCTGGGACGTAAGCCTCGTAGCATGTGGCGCGGCCGTACATATGGGTCCGAGGTGGAGGATGTCATTAGGGTGGTATGGGAGAGTCTGGACTACGTATGCGCCGAGCGTCTGACTCCAGTGTTGGTGCCGACGGCGCGACACCTTGAGCACTTCGGGGAGTTGGTCCTGACGACGGACCTGGAAGCTCAGTTGGCTCGGATCAGTCGGGCCACGGTACAACGGCTGATGGGCAAGCTGAGCCAGGACACGCCGCGTCTGCCTCGACGAGGACCGGAGCGTGCCAACCGCCTAACGAAGGCAGTTCCCATGGGAAGGCTACCCTGGGAGACAACTGAGCCAGGACATTTCGAGGTGGACCTGGTGCACCATTGCGGCCCTGTAGCAGCAGGAGGATACGTTCACACCCTGCAGTTGGTAGATGTGGCCACAGGCTGGAGCGAGCGAGTGGCAGTGCTAGGGCGCAACCAGCAGGCCATGGAAGAAGGCTTTCGGAGGGTCATGAAGCGCTTGCCCTTCCCAATCCTCCAGTTGCATCCCGATAACGGCAGCGAGTTCTTCAATGACCATATGATCCGCTTTTGGGGTGAGCACATCGTAGGTCTGAAGCTGAGCAGGAGTCGGCCCTACCGCAAGAACGATAACCGCATCGTCGAGCAAAAGAACGACACTCTGGTGCGCGCCTACCTGGGCTACGATCGAATAGACACGGCCGCCCAGTGTGCAGCCCTCAATGCCCTC
>JAQBTI010000360.1 GCA_027624995.1 Chloroflexota bacterium | reverse complement strand
TCTCTGGCAGGGCTATGGTCGGGTTGAGGAAGTCGATCTCGAGTGTCGTGGCGTCGATGGCCTGCACCCTTGTCGCGTCGCTGTACGGGCTGTCGTAGGCGCTCCGACGCGGCTTCCCGCCATTATAATCGGACGTCCCGTAGGCTCCGTTGATCCCAACGACCCTGGAGGCGCCGCCTTCGAACAAGCTGAAGACCATGTCATCGATCGTGGCGGCCCTACCGTTGTGGAACTTTATCCCCTCTTGCATCGTGAGGGTCCAGCTCTTCGTATCGGAGCCGAAGTCCCACTTCGCTACTACGTGAGGCAGCAACCTGCCGTCCGGGTCCATGAGGAACATATCGTCCTTTATGGCCAGGCAGCCGGGCCGGCAACCGTATACCGGGATTTCGCTCCTCGGCTCGGTGGTCTCGCCTCCGGCCGATTCCAGCGCGATGGTCAGAACCGAACCGGGAATCGTGCCCGTCTTGGCCGCCACCGGCGCCGCCGTCGGCGTGGCAACGACGGTCCTTATTACGGGTACCTCTTTGATCACCTCCGTGGTGACCGGTACCTCTTTGACGACCTCTCTTATGACTTCCTTCTCGACAATCTTCTCGACCTCTACGGTTTGGACCTGGGTTTCGGTCCCGCCGCAGGCAGCGGCTACGATTGCCACCAGGAACGCCATTATCAGGAACCCCTGGCCGGTAAGTAATCTGGAACGCCTCATTTTCAGACCTCCTGAAAGTTGACTTGCTCGAATCTATCCATTCCCGATGAAGCCGGATGCTTTCGTGAGTGCACACGGCGATGCGATCTTTGAGGGTTCTTGACGAAACGGCTCTCGAGCTCAATGCCGTCACACCAGATACTGTGGTGCGTTATACACTCGAAAGGAGAGGTTGTCAAGCGGCAGGAACCTACGCGGCGACCCTGGTGGCCACCCTGATTCTAGGTTAGGCGGTACGCGCCGGACTCTCCCTGCCCAGGTACTCACACTCGCGGTGCCCGCAGGATGACCGTTGACTGGCAATGGCTCGGGAGCCAGATTCAGGATTGACGGCATCCAAGACTGTTGCTATGGTTCGCCCTACAACCCGTGCCCTCCGCTACTAAGGGGGGATCGGGGGTCGGAGAAGGGGCATCCGGGCTGTAAGCGGCCCGCCACTTGTCATATCTGAACTGCTGGCTAACTGAGTCGTTAAAAGGAGGGCCGTTAGCAATGCGAAGCCGGTTTGTAACGATGGCGATCCTGATGGTATTCGTCCTGGCCGCGTGCGGTGGATCTGATGACAGTGGGTCCAGCAACGGCGCGGCATCGGCCGCTCAGGAAGAGCCTGCAGGCAGCTCGCCTACCGGGGCCGACCCCTCCATTGACGCGGGCGCCTTCTACCTCGAATACGACAAGGACCCCGACGGCACGGAGGCTAAGTATCTGGGCGAGCTGCTCACGCTTAGTGGCACGGTCAGCACGTTTGGAACGAACGAGGAGGATGTCGCCTACGTCAACCTCCTCGTTTCCCGCATCCAATGCATCTTCGCGGAGCCCGGGCCCCAACCAGAGTTCGCGGCCATAACGGCCGGCCTGACCAAGACAGTCAGAGGCACCGTCGAATTCCGCACAGAGACCGTGAGGAAAGAGGAGGGCCGATTTGCGCTGTTCCGGCCCCCCGGCAAGATTCTGACCCTCGTCAACTGCGAGGTGATCGAGTAGATCAGGCCCGAACCTGTGCGGCTCGATTCATGTTGGTCGATGGTAAAGTCACCGAGTCTCAGGAGTTGCTTGCGGAACCCGGCCACCTAGGGCAGACGCCAGCGGGTTCATGAAGTGGGTCGACTGGGACCAGTCGCTCTTCGACTAGGCACCTTTCGATTTGACGTCGACCGGCGCGTCTGTAGACTAGGTCCTCCGGCGCCTACAACATCTTTCGCAGGCCACCCGCTCTCTCATCCAGCCACATCTTGATCATCCAGAGGTCCGTACCGATAGCGAAATGGCTCACACCCAACTCTATCAACGGCGGCGCCTGGTCAGGGTGGTTGATTTCGGCTCTCGGCTGCACGCCCTTGCTTAGTGCCGTCTTGAACACGTGGTCCCGGACTTCGGCCATCTCCTCGGTGCTTATTCCCCTCGGGCGTCCCACGCTCATCGAGTAATCGTTTCCGCCGAAGACGACCATGTCGATACCGGGGACCGACACAATGGCCTCTATATCCTTGACCGCCGACTCCTTCTCAATCATTAGCGCTACGACGGAGTCTTCGAGGGCCTGAACGTACTCAGGCGACCCGCTCTCCATCCCGTAGCCGGCGAATCGCCGGTCGGCTGAGCCGAAGGTCCCGCCAGTCTGCGGCGACTCGGCCCGGACGATAGCCACGCACTCCTCTGCTTCCGCCGCGTCGTGGGCATCGGAAAACAAAATGTTCTGGAGGCCTGAGCCGATGGCTCGTTGAGCCACGAACCCTCTATTCTCCCTGTCGACCTTGACCATGCCTGACACGTCATACAGCTCGAGGACACGCCCGAAGTGGTCTAGCGAGTCCAGGGAGTACGGCCCGTACTCTGCGACGAACTCGACGTAGTCGATCAACCCGGTCTTGCATATCATCTCCAGTACGTCCGGCGACGTAGTCATCACATGGGTGGCCACGCTGGATTTGCCTTCGTTCAACAGCTGTCTTAGTTTGTTGGGTCTCATTGGTGTCGATCTCCTGTGCTTTGAAAGGCTCGCAGCCTACTTCAATCTGAATGGACCCGATCAGCATACAGCCTACCCGGTTTACGCTCAACCCGATCAAGGGGCCGGTCCGCATGCTGTCATGATTCGTACCTGACTGTTCCGGATGACTCAGCCGGAATTCCCCATATCAAGTTGCCTGTGAGGTGGGCCCAGTTAACGCACCCTGGCTTGACGAGAGCCAATGGTAGTATCAGTCACGAATGCCGTCAACTGTTAGCAACCAGCAAGAGTGGGACAGTTTGGAAGTCGAGAGATCAGGTGCTGGATGGAGGTCTGGTGATCTACCTGATGGCCCTGTTGTGACGTCTTCGCCGTTCGATCGTCTGGACCTGCACCTCCTTCCTGTGTTGTAGGCTCAGAACCCGCGAATCCGGGCAA
>JAQBTI010000359.1 GCA_027624995.1 Chloroflexota bacterium | reverse complement strand
CCGCGCCATGATTGCACCCGCGGCCGTCTGGTGCAACGCGTGTTAGGGCTCGCCTTCGGACTGAATCTCAACCCAGTCGGAAGCAAGGCCCTGGTCGCCCACTCCGAGATCGTAGTGCTTGATCCCGTAGGGCTGCAGCAGCTGCGGATTCAGAGGCACCTTGGCAAAGCGATTCCTGTAGACGTAGAGAATATGGCTATTCGGACCGGTCATAACCAGCGCTGCAATCGCACTGATCGACGTGTTGTCGGTCTCCGTCATCTTCTGCTTCGGGCCGTGGCCGCTCCCCGTCGCGTAAGGCTGACCCAGACCGAGTGGTGGAACAGCTATGTAGATCTGTTCGAGGCCGTACATCGCGACTCGAACGTGAAAGCCTTCGACGTGGCCCGCAACGCGACCCTGGTCGAAGACGACGAGTAACGCCGGCAGGACACCATTCGTCCTTGCCTTCAGCTGAGGAGACGCCGACCGAATCATTTTGCGAACTCGGTCGCCTGGCGTTCCTCCAATAGCGTTTCCATAGCCGCGTTCCTTCACCAGTCGATTCGATTCGAGTTCTTCGGGATTCGGCGAGGTCTCTTTGACCTCTACGACTATCCGTTCCGCACCAATGGTGATCTGGTAGTCCGGGGTACGCGTGTCGGCCTCGGGAATCCGCTCAAGTGGAATGCCCCTCAGCTGGCAGAACGCTTCGAATTGCTCCTCAGAGGGACGATAGCCGATATTAGTGGGGGTCGAAAGTTAACCGAAGATCGGTTACTCGACCCTGGCAAAGCCGCAGCGCCCACGAGAATCGTCCTCGGTCTTCGGTGAATCTTCGGAAGCCCGCTAATGTCGGCTATCGTCTCCGGGCGAACGAGGTCCGATTGCTCATTGTTCAAACCGAACAGACATGTTACCATGGCCACGTTAATTATCACGGCCATGTGAATTGTCATGGCCGTGTGATCAGCCGAGTAGGCCATGGACAGAAACGATCGGTGTATTCCTTCCATAGCTGTTCGAACTCGCTGTCGCTGCTGCGGCCGTAAGCCCTCTTTGTCCTGGGCCTGAAATGCTCAGCCGTTCTGGCCATCCTCCGCAGGGCATGTGTCAGGCGGGAAGCGAGCGCGATGAGCGCCATGTTCCTCAGGAAGCGCTGCTGCGACAGTTCCTGCGCTAAGACGTCGACATGTTCATCAACGAGGTGTTCCTGAGCTTCGTCGTCGGTCGTCTTCTTGAGCGTGGTCTCGATGGCTGTCAACTCCGCCTGGGCGGCGCCCGACAGTTGGTCCAAGGCAGCACGAAGCGTGTTTTGAATCAGCACACGGACGTCTGCCTCAAAGCTGTCCGCCTCGAGTGGATAGATTTCGATATGTTGCCCCATCGTCCCGATATTCTGGCACGAGGCTCAGCGCGGCACATGCCTACTTATTCCTGCGCATTGCTGTCCGCAGGTGGCGAGGCGATGTCGAAGACGCCAAGTAGCCGCTTCGTCCTGATGTTCCAGGTCGCTTTTCCGAGAATTTGCCCGGTGGACACTTCCCTCCCAAGCCTTGACGAGGCGGCTAGGCTTGGCCGGCAAAGGTCGCGAAGAAGCGAACTGTGAGAAGGAGGCCCGGTCCATCACCTCGCGGGCGTCGTGCTCGGTGGGCGTGCTCCACTGGGGAGGCGACGAAGTACTCGTGTGCCGCCGGGTAGCCAGCCGCGCTGACGGTCCACATCGTCTTGCACCAACGCAAAGACCAACTGGCGTTCACCCGCCTTGACCGAGCAGGTGCCGACGACCGTTGGTGCGGCCTTACCCTCCGTGCTCCCGGCGGCCATCTGCCAGATATCGACGTGGAAGGCGTCCGTTCCAAACACCGTCTCCATGTCTTCACCCGGCCGCGTGCGATATTCAAATCGATCAGGGAGAACGATATCGTTCGGACGAGCCTTCGTGATGGGAAGAATGTCGAGCGGAGCCGGATAGATCGTCTGCACCAACATGTCGTGTGGCGCCGAGGTCGGAACATCGAACTGCAGCGGATAGTGCCGATCACCGAACTTCTCGATCACACGGCCACTCGCCTTGAGTCCAAGATGCGCCCCGTCGAAGTTCTCAAACGTGGCGACAATGTGTTTCGTATAGTCCACCGACGCGGAGGTCTGCCCATCGGGGATTGTGATGCTGCCCTGGGCGATTCGGACATTGCGGTGAGGATCACCGAGCGCCAGGTACACACTGCCGTCAGTGTTAGAAATCTGTATCCGGAGGAACTTGCGTATCGCACCTGCGGCCCGAAACAGAATCCACAGGTGTCGGACTACCTTTCCGTCCATGAGACGAATTGTGCCATCAGAAAGCGGCATGTCGCTCGCCGCCGCCGCTCGTTATCACATTGACCACTGTCCACAAAGACTGCCAAGCCCATAGAGGACACTCAGCGACCCGCAGATCGTCGCCCACAACGACCTCTGGGCGGGATGTCCGTGGACTACGTCACTGCCCGCGCAACTCTTAAGCGATAGTACTGTCGTAGGAATATGGCCAAGACCGCAAGCGACAGCCAAATGATGCCGAGCGTCCGCGGTGCGTCGTACGCGAGACGATACGAGTTGCTCCTGCGCAGGCTTGTTCTTGAGAAACTGTTCGATGGCGCGGCCTTTCTGATGGCCACCGACAAACAGGGACGTGGCGGGACGTACTCGGAGCCTGCTGATGACTTGGGGATGCGACCGTTTCTGGCGGCACTTACAGGGCATGCCATGGCATTTCAGGCGGGAAGGCGGTGAGCGCGAACCTCTTTCAGGCGTCGTTCGACATCCTTTCCGAACTGCCAGCCGAGGCGTACGATTACGGTGATCGCTCGTCCGGGGAGACGCATGGTGTCGTCCTCACCAAGCCTCACGTCGTGTCGCTGATTCTTGACCTGGCGGGTTATACAGTCGATCGTGACTTAACTCGAATTTCGCTACTGGAGCCATCTTGTGGGGAGGGGGCCTTCCTGGTCCCCGCAGTTGAGCGGCTACTGGCGGTCGCCACACGCCTGGGCGTGAATCTAGCGGACCTTCCCGCTGACGATAGCCGATATTAGTGGGGGTCGAAAGTTAACCGAAGATCGGTTACTCGACCCTGGCAAAGCCG
>JAQBTI010000358.1 GCA_027624995.1 Chloroflexota bacterium | reverse complement strand
CATCGAGTTGCCCCACCGACGATCAAGCAGAAGTCCTTATTCCCGACCGCGTTCAACTTCGAGACATCGCAGCGGTGATTGTAGCATCTGAGAACCAGGCCACAAACGAGACAGTGAGGCTCGATCTCGCCGGTTACCGCGGCTCCCTACCCCCCCATCCTTGTGAGCCCAACTATGTTCGACAAGTACGCTTTGAGCAATGCTCTGCGGACGGGACAATTGCCAACAGAGTTACCATGGCAACCCCCTTCTGGGAGGTACGTATGACGGAACCAAATTCTGCGTATGTGGACATCGGTCTCATGGAAAAGGCACGCGGTGCAATGGTGGCAGCTGCCGCCGGCGATGCCTTGGGATGGCCACAGGAGCTACGCTCTCAAAGAGTGGGGCGACGAGACTCCACTTCCCCTGGGCTGCAGTTCCAGGCATGGTCCAGACGGCCAGGAGGCCGGTTCTTGCCTTATGAAGAACCCGTCCACAAAGGCGAATACAGCGACGATACACAGTTAGCCTTATGCACGGCTCGGAGCTTAGTCGGTGGCTCGGAAAGCTGGATTCACTTTGGAACTGTGGAATTGCCTCTGTGGAGCATCTACGAGAGAGGTGCAGGCGGGGCGACAAAACGCGCTGTCGCCAGTTGGCTCGTCGGTGAGCCGCCTTGGGAAATGAGGAAGGCGGAGGATCGTCGAAAGTATTTTGAGGCCGGTGGAAATGGGGTGGCAATGAGGGTTCACCCCCTTGCGATTTTCCGGTCGACGGACCAAGATTTTTCCTCCCTAGCCCTTGGCATCTGCGCCAACGGCGTAGCCACTCACGGTCACCCTAGAGCACTCGTGGGTGGGTTGGCTCATGGCTTTGCCTTGTGGACGGTTCTTCGGCAATCCCAAACCCTAGCATATGGGGAAATAATCGAGAGATTACTAGATTCCACGAGGGCTTGGGGAGCGCTTCCCGATCTCGAAAAGGCATGGCCGGGCTGGCTCCGAGCCGCTGAGTCGACGACAGAAGGTCGATATGAGAACGTATGGCGCGAGACCGTTGCTGAGATGGTTGCCCTTTTGGAGGAGTGTCGCTCCTCGATGCGCATGGGTGCTCTTTCGATGGAAAGGGAGGTCCTCGATCGCATGGGTTGTTTCGACCACGCTCGTGGTGGCGCAGGAACCATCACGGCTGCGGCCGCAACCTTCCTTGCCTCTCGGTACGCATCGGACCCTCTACATGGGTTACTTGAAGGCGCCTTCGCTAAGGGCGCAGATACTGACACCCTGGCATCCATGACAGGCGCGCTTCTTGGCTCATTACGAGGTAGTGACTGGATCGCGTCATACGAAGAAGAGCTGCAGGACGCACCTTATCTCAGAACAACGGCCGATACGCTGACCTTCAGGGCTCGCCCGATAGCTGAGCCACGGCAAACCGCTCTACTGACTAAGAGAGGTTTGGATTCTTTCGCGAAACACTTATTTGAAAGGCGACGGGGCGACAGAATCGCCCTCCCTGACGGCCGAACGGGGCGGGTGGTCGATATCCTACCTCTGGGGTCTACCACCGTTGATGTCCAGATTTGTCGGATTGCCCTCGAAGATGGGCAACATATATCAGTAAAGCAGGTGCGCCGGAGAACTGATAAGCCTGAGCAACGGCCAGCGGCACTAGCGACAATCGAATCTCGTGCAATAGCGACCAAGAGCAAACCAAAGATTGGCGTTAAAATCCCAGTCGCCAACCTCACGCGTGCTCGCGCGTTCTATGAAGAGACCCTAGGTCTAGAAATCACCAAGGAGACCGCTGCTTTCGTAACCGTGGCGGGCAATCTCGCTCTTACCGCGGCAAATGGGGGTGGGATCCAAGCGAACCTTATCCCGTCATCTGGTATGTGTATCACGATCGAGGTTGGTGAGATCGGAACGCTGTTCCAGACGATTAAACGCAGCGGCGCGACTATTACAAGCGAGATCCAGGCAATTCGAGGTCGACAACGTTTTACTTTTAAGGATCCTGACGGAAACCCGATTGAGGCTGTCCAGGTCTAGCAACTAGAAAACGTCCCGATGCACGTGTCCGTGCTACCCTTATCCGAAGGTTAGGCGCTGGCTCAGGTGGGTGAGATGCCGGGAGTGAAGCGGGTCGGGATCATCTACAACTTCCGCAGCGCCGTCTCCGTCACCATGGCTCAGGCATTGCACACGCGGCTGAGCGCGAACTGGGACACGTGGCTCTGCCCCACCGACGACGCTGGGGAGAAGCTGGCCCTCCAGGAGGTCCACGACACCGATGTTATCGTGACCGTGGGCGGTGACGGCACCATCCTCAAAACCTTCCGCATGATCTACCCGCTGGCGATACCCCTCCTCGGGGTAAACACCGGCCGCGTGGGATTCATGACGGAAATCGACTCCTCGGTTGCTCTCTCCCAGGTGCCGCGCTACTTGGGCAAAGAACTGCGATTGGAGCGGCGGGCGACCATCACAGGCGAGATCAGCCCTGCCCCCGGCTCAGGGCGTCAGCCGTTCGTCCTCCACGCCCTCAACGACATCGTGGTCGGGCGCCGTGAGGTCGCGCGGGTGGCCCATGTGGAGACTTCCGTGGACCGGGGATTCATCACCACCTACCGTGCCGATGCGGTGATCGTCTCGACGGCTACGGGCAGCACGGGATACGCCTTTGCCTGCGGAGGGCCAATCATGTACCCCGAGAGTCAGGAGCTCCTGTTGGTGCCCGTGAGCCCGCACCTGTCCATGTCCAACCCGCTTCTGGTATCGCCCAGCGGCGTCGTGGAGCTTCGGCTGATCTCCCAATACCCGGGCTTGGCCAGCGCTGACGGGCAGGTCGACCATGAGCTGGAGACCGGCGACGTCGTCCGCATCTCCCGAGGCGAGGCCATGGTGCTCTTCCTGCGCGATGCGCCCCCTTCCGCCTTCTACGCAACCCTCACCCAGCGCCTCCAGCCCCGATAGAAAAGGGACACAGCCGGACTTCCCCACCTCGCCCGTCATACGGGGAGGTCGATCAGTCCGTCGGCGGACTGATCGGGAGAGGTGAATCAGCGCTGCTGCCGGCACGCTAACAGCACCACCTGCGGGCCCGCGGGAATGGAGGAGGCGTTCACCGTGA
>JAQBTI010000357.1 GCA_027624995.1 Chloroflexota bacterium | reverse complement strand
ATCGCTTCCACTTCGACGGCGACACCGGTAGGCAGTTGGGCGAAGCCCACCGCGCTGCGAGCGTGGAAGCCGGCCCCGTCTTTGCCGAAGATCTCGTGATACAGGTCCGATATGCCGTTGACCACGAGGTGCTGCTCGATAAAGTCCAGTGCCGAATTCACCATGCCAAAGAGCTTGACGACTCTGAGACCATCGAGGCTGCCGACCTCCTGATGCACCGATTTTAGAATGGCAATGCCGCATTCCTTCGCCGCCTCATAGCCCTGCTCGACACTGAGGTCGTCCCCGAGTTTGCCTTTTATCGCCGATACGTGGCCCGAGGTCAGCAGCGTATTGCCGACGCGGCCGACCATATTCAGGTACGCCTTTTCCGCATCATCGGTAAATTCAATCCCCAGTTCCCTTGCTTTTGCTTCTGCGCCCATTGTCGGTCTCTCCCGAAGTTAGTTGATGACTGGATGTCTTCCTGTTGCTGTACCCGTTCATTCATCGGGCATCGTGCGTTCATCGGGCATCTGCGTCCTCAGCCGCTTTGTACCGAGGCGCGGTTGTCCTGATATGGTGGTTCGAGTAGCGCCCGCTGACTCTCCGTGAGGTCGTCGAGGATTTCTTCGACGCATGGGTGAGGCACGTTGGCCAGCGTGCCGGGGGAGTATTTGTAGAGGATCGCCCGGCGTTCGTGTGCAGCCTTCCACGGGAAGGTGCCGTGAGCGAGGGCCTCTGTAAATATGATCGCCGAGCCCGCTTGCATCGGTATCTGGCAGGCGACACCGATGTCCCTGTCCAGGAGGGCAACGTCCGGCGGGGTCGGGTAAGTTCGACTTATGGCTTCCCGGAATACAGGCAAAGCCTCCGTCACCCGGACCGCAATCGGTGAGTGCCCAGGCAGCCACGGTGAGGCCGCAGCGCATCCGGCCGTTGTGAAACTGGTAGAAACTGGTGAAATCATCGACCCTTCCACCCCCGTGGAGACGATGCCCCCTCTGTTCCGTCTCGCATGACGATGCCGTACAGGTGGTCGAGAAGATGCCGGAACGGATCGCACCACGGCTTGGGCCAGGTGAGCATACCGGTCAGATCCTCCCGCCGCCGCTCGCCCTTCAGTGCCTTCGACTCGGCTGACAGCGACTGGGACCGCTCCCGTATTCTATCCTGATTGTTATCAAGCGCCGTCTAAATCGAGTTGACGCCAACGTATCACCGGGCCTGAGCACAGGTTCGGAGCCAGGCCGCCAGGCCTTCTTCGTCCAGACTGCCGTCGGCGAGCGCCGTCATCGCTGAGACGACGTCGGGTTCGCTCGCCGCGACACGTGAGCCGTTGAGTCCCAGGAACACATACAACACCTGAAAAGCGACCCGCTTGTTCCCATCTATGAAGGCGTGGTTGCGCGCCAAGCCGTAGCCGTATGCGGCAGCGATGGTCGGCAGATCCGTCTCGGGTTCATATCGCCACCGATTCCGCGGCCCTTCGAGGGTAGACTCCAGCAGACCCTCGTCGCGGCGGCCCGGAGATCCACCATGCTGACGAATCTGATCCGCATGAATGGCGTGTACTACGGTACGAGGAACCCACCGCGGCTCGGTTGCGGAGCTCACCTGGCCAAAGCGCGCATAGCGTTCCGGTACGTGCGGGAACCCTCTGTGTAGACATCCATCGCCTCCTCGAAGGTCGGGTCGAACGGCATGATCAGGATCCCATCCTCGGTTTCGATGAGATGGACCCGGTCTCCTTCAGCGATTTGGTACCGCTGCAGCATGGCCTTCGGAATCGTCGTACCGGCAGAGTTGCCGATGCTGCGGATGGTGGTAGCCTTAGCCATGTGGCCTCCTTGCGCTCGGTCTGTGAAGTTATAACGAATGTAGCAACAATACTCGTTTTTCGATAGAGGTGGGCCTGTCTACAGAGCTACCATTTCCTGGTGTCCGAAAGAGGCTTCCGTCTCGACAAACAGAGCACGACAACCAGCAATTGCGAAGACAACTGGGATATCTACGCCCAGGAGCCGGCCGCTGGTGCCAGGGTGCGGTGGATGGGTCCGGCTGGATGACGTCCCCCGTGTGACGGAGCGTGATATCACCGTCGACGAGAACGGCTATCCATGGTTCCTCGCAGTGGACGGAAAGCTCTATAGCTGGTAAGATGATCGAGACGGAGGATTTACCTTCCGCTCGTGAAGCGACTCTGCAAAGGCCCGGTTCTCTTTCGACGGAGAGCCGGGCTTTTTGCTTCTAAATGTGAAGGGACTTCCCCTTGTGCACATCCAGATCGGGCCTGCAAGCTCGTCCTTGGAACTTCGGGGTCAAACCGAGGATTCGCCCCCTGTCGGCCTGATCGAGATTGTCATGACCATGAAAGTTAGGTGTCGCACTAACGATATTCATGGTATAGTGTCCTCATGCTGATCGCACGAGCGAAAACACTCCAGAGCATCCAGGGGGCCCTTTCACGAGCACCGGTCACCGCTTTGTATGGACCGAGACAGTCGGGAAAGACAACCCTCGCGCGGCAGATACTGGATGAGGGCTCTCCCAACTACTTCGACTTGGAAGATCCCGCGAGTCTCTCGCGCCTCGAAGAACCCCTAACCGCCCTCCAATCACTGCAGGGACTCGTCGTCATCGACGAAGTCCAGCGTCGACCGGACCTTTTTCCCATCTTGCGGGTGCTGGCGGACCGGCGTGACAACCCAGCCCGCTTCTTGCTTCTCGGCAGCGCTTCAGGAGACCTACTGCGTCAGAGTTCAGAAAGTCTCGCCGGCCGGGTCGAACGGATCACCATCAGCGGATTCACTTTGGGTGAGCTGGGGATCGAGCAGGCCGACTCGCTCTGGCATCGAGCAAGACAGCCTCGCGTGGCGGCGCGAATTCATCCAGACGTTGCTCGAACGTGATCTGCCTCAATGGGGTGTCCGAATTCCGTCGATGGCCCTGCTGCGCTTCTGGTCGATGATCGCCCACTACCATGGTCAGACATGGAATGCCTCCGAGCCCGCCCGAGCCCTGGGGGTCAATCCGGCCACGAGTCAACGTTATCTCGACGTGCTGTCGGACGCGCTCATGGTGCGGCAACTGCACCCCTGGTTCGCGAATCTGAAAAAGCGGCAGGTGAAGTCCCCGAAGATTTACAT
>JAQBTI010000356.1 GCA_027624995.1 Chloroflexota bacterium | reverse complement strand
AGTTTAGAGTACTATGGAATCGCCGTCTACTCTAAATTAGAGTAGTTGAGCCACTTCTGGAGGGGTCCTATGTCGATTACCGTAGTCTTCGATGCTCCGGGTATGACGGCCGTTCAGTACGACGAGGTGATGGCAGAATTGTCGCAGGCCGGGGCTGGTATGCCTGACGGGCGGCTCTACCACGTGGCCTCCCCTACAGACAGCGGATGGTATGTGCTTGACGTATGGGAGTCGGAGGAGAAGCTCGACACGTTCGCCAGAACTCTCATGCCGATGCTTGCCGGCGTGGGTGTCCAGCCGCCGCAGCCAGTTGTAATGCCGACTCACAACATAGTCTCAGGCTGAATACCGTTGAGAGATAGGGGGCGGAATCGTCCGTTATCTCCTGTGGGTGAGCGACGACGATACTGAGGTTGGTCCATTCTTCTCGAAGCAGTGAGACATCCCCGAAGCCGAATGAGGCCTGCCAAGGGGATTTGTCGTCAGGCCGACATCATACCTTCCGCTGGCTGTCCTACCATAGAAGAGAACGGAGGTGCGTGATGTCCAAAGAGATCACAGTATATGGCACGAGGTGGTGTGGGGACTGTTCGAGAAGTAAGGCGGTGTTGGACCGCGAGGGGATTTCGTACGCCTGGATCGACATCGGGAAAGACACCGACGCAAGGGAATTCGTCAAGAGCATAAACACGGGGATGATGAGCGTTCCGACGATCGTTTTCCCTGACGGATCGGTCCTGGTAGAACCAACTGACCGCACCTTGTCTGAGAAGCTACGCGCGGCATGACGAGAGGATGAAATTCAGTCGTCACGCCCGGCGCCGGTAGACCGCGAGTTAGACAGAGCGCCCCAGGACGCGACGACAAATGGAACCAGGTATTGGAGGGGCACCTTCCAGACGAGGGATGGGGAAAAATCCCCACCGAGAATGAAGGTGCCCTGGTTGATTGCTGTCAGGATAGTTCCAACCACGACCGACGCCCAGATGGACCTGCGCAACATCGGAGGATGACGCACCGCGCAACGGAAGCATTTGAGAACTTCGCCGTGTTGGTTCTGAAAGCTGAAGATTCTTCCTGCTCTTCTCATCTCGATGTGCGAGCAGTAGTACGTTTTCAAAGGGGCCATGGGTAACTGGACCTCTTCAGACAATAGTATTCCCTAATCGACTTGCGGGTCATTCGAGGGTCGGATCTCTGATAACCAGCAAGCCGAAACAGCTTTCTCTAGTTTCTCCGCCAGTCATGATAATCGTACTGGCTCGCACTCTTCGTAGATTCGAGACTGAGCACCACGGAACTGTGAAGTCCTCGATCTGTCAGTTGTCGGGCGAGTCCGCTATTTGCTCCAATGCTTCTACCTCCCGCACAGTAATCTTCTTGTGCGCCACCGCAACGATTCCATCGTTCTGTAGCTGGCCCAACGTTTCCGATACGGTCTGTCGAAGCGCCCCGACGACATTGCCAATCTCTTCCTGCGTATAGCCTGATACGACCTGACGGTCGTCCATATTCGAAAGCAGGAAGCTAGCCAGCCGCGCCTGCACAGGACTAAAAACCGCCTGCTCGAGGCGTTCCTCCAGAGACTTCAGACGGTTGCCCATCATCTCCAGCAATCGAAGCGCGACGTCGGGGCGTCGTTGAAGCAGCCGCAGGACATCGTCCCTGGTCGCGATGCAGACCAGCGAGTTTTCGGTAGCCTCAGCAAAGCAACCTTGAAGGGACTGGCCGAGCAGTCCCATCTCGCCGAATATGGCGCCGGGCCCGATGCGCCTGGTTACGAGGCGCTTGCCGCCGGGAGTCAAGCGGTACAACTCCACATTGCCCTCTTTCAGAATGAAAAGTAGCTCGCTGGAGTGATCGGGAGCAAAGAAAACCGTTCCTGGGGAACACTTGCTGAGCATCACGCCGTCAAATAATGCCTCGATTTCTTCGGAAGTCAGGTCCTTGAAAACGTCGACGTTGCGCAGGTACCTGGTTACGGTTGTCCGCGCTGCCTCTTTCTCAGCTATCGACGTGCTCCGCGGCCTCCACTGTTGAAGCTTCTTCACATTGTCCTCCATGTACTCCGGTTCAGATGTCGGCCTGCCGACATATTTGCTTCTTCAAAAGGAATAGGCTGATACCTGCGTTCATTGCATCACGCTACTTGGATGCGATATGCCACGCCGACGATGTACCGGTCGAGCGGCGACTGGTCTCCCAGTCGGCGTTGTGGGGTTGAAACATACATGGAGGCAGACAGATGACGAGGTCTTTATCGCGTGGAGTCTTTCGGAGCCGAGCTTTCGTATTTGGTTTTCTGGCGGCGGTCGGCATGATCGCTGCGGTGGCCTGCGCGGGGGAGGCGGGCCCTCCCGGCCCTCCGGGTCCAGCAGGTCCTCCCGGTCCTCCGGGTCAGGCGGGGGCCGCTGCAGGCACAGGATCCGCGGCGCAAAACGTCTCGGTTGGGCCGATGGCGTCGTCGATTACCGACTGGAAGTGGATCAACGAGTGGCCTTTCGATGTGCCGTTGCCGGACCACCTGTTCGTCGACGTGGGTGGGGGCAAGCCGCTGTTCCTACATTTCGACAAACCCGTAACCGAGACGGGCAAAAAACTCCTCTGGGTCGGCACTGGACAGAAGGGTCGGTTCTATCTGGAAGAGCAGCCGAACGCGGCTTACACCCACTTCCACAGGTTGAAGTCGCCTACGCCCGACGCCGGCCATGGCGGCTCGCCCGGCGCCGATGGCTACTGGCTGATCCACGCGGCGGCGACTTCGTTCGACAGCATGATGAGCGGCGGACCGATAGGCCCCGGCGTTGATTTCAATTTTATGCCGACTGTGCCGACGGCGGCGAACACCGGGACGGAAGTAGCCCCAATGCCGGCATCCGCGACCGGGTGGAAGTGGCAGGTTGACTGGCCTTTCGATGCGCCGCTGCCCGAACACGAATGGCTTGACCTCGGCAACGGTGAAATCCTGTTCCTTCACTACGACAAGCCGGTCAGCGAGTCCGGCAAGAACCTGATGTTCATCGGGCTCGGGATTCGCGGGCGGTTCTGCGCAGGCGAGGAGCCCGGGCCTGCGTTTACCCACTTCCACCGGTTGAACGCTCCCACTCCCGACGCCGGGCACGGCGGGG
>JAQBTI010000355.1 GCA_027624995.1 Chloroflexota bacterium | reverse complement strand
ATGAGGCCCATGGCGACCTCCACGAACGGAACGACGTGGCCGAAGGCGCTGACGGCGGACGCTGGAAACCAGGTCGGCTCGAACTGCGCGGTCAGGCCTGCGGCAAACTGATCCAGCCCGTTCACCGTGATGCGGACGAAGCCCCGGAAACCGAGATTGACGCCGAACGTGAGCCTGAGAATCGCGTAGGCGATCGCCGTATCTGAGCGCCAGTCCAGAGTGCCCTGACTGCCCACCGCTGTCGGGTTGGCCATTGAGTCTCCTTGAAAGAAACGCTAGCGGCTTATACGTCGGAAGGGCCGAAGGCGTCAACGTTGCTGGTACACTGAGCCGGGCCCGTCGCGGAGGGATGGCCGAGTGGTCGATGGCGGCGGTCTTGAAAACCGCTGTACCCGGAAGGGTACCGGGGGTTCGAATCCCTCTCCCTCCGCCAGAATCAGCCGAGATCCATCGCGCTTGACAAGACATCGGCACGGGGCATAATCGGCGTAACATCGGGCCTATCGTCCTGGCCCGGATCCGGCCATGGAAAGGATTCTGCTCATGCGCGCGTTCCTGATTGCGCTCGGCGCCGTTGTCGCCCTCTCCGCTTCGCCCCTCGCCCAGGCGCCGGCGGGCAAGACCCTGGATGTCTACTTCGTCGATGTCGAAGGGGGACATGCGACCCTGTACGTCTCCCCCTCCGGTGAGTCGATGCTGGTCGACGCTGGGTACGCGGGCTTCGATGGCCGCGACGCGGGCCGAATCGCGGCCGTTGCCGCCCTCGCCGGAGTCAGGCAGATCGACTACCTCGTCGTCACGCACTTTCACGGCGACCATATCGGTGGCGTTCCGGAACTGGCGGCGCGGCTGCCAATCCGCAACTTCGTCGATCACGGGGACAGCTCCGAGAGCGATGAGCGTCGTCGAGCGGTGTTCAACACCTACGTGCAGGAGCGCAGCAAAGGCACACACATCGTGGCCAAAGCTGGTGACCAGATACCGATTGCCGGCCTGGACGTGCGGGTACTCAGCTCGGGCGCTGGTCTGATCAGCGTTCCGCTGGAGGGCGGCGGCATCCCCAACCCACTCTGCGCCAGTTTCACGCCCGTGGAGGACGAAACGAGCGAGGACGCGTACTCGGTAGGGACGCTCGTCACCTACGGCGAGTTCCGTCTCGTGAACCTTGGTGATCTGTCGTGGAACCAGGAGTATGGTCTGGTATGCCCGACCAACCGGGTCGGAACGGTCGATGTCCTCCTGGCCTCGCAGCACGGTGACGACGAGGCCAGCTCGCCGACCTTCGTGCACGCCCTTCGGCCGAGGGTTGCCATTACGAACAACGGAGTTAAGGAGGGGGCGATTCAGCCGACCATCCAGACCGTCCGCGCGTCCCCAGGCATCGAGGACCTCTGGCAGCTTCACTTCTCGATGCTGGGCGATCAGCAGAACGGGCCCGAGGAGTTCATCGCCAACCTCGGGGACGTCGATACGGGCCACTGGCTCAAGGTGTCAGCCCAGGCCGACGGCAGTTTCACCGTGACGAACGGCCGTACCGGAGACACGAGGAGCTACCAGGGCGGTAGGTAAGTAAGTAGGCACCGAAGGATACGAGCACGTTCCTTATCCACCAGGTATCAGCGTAAATGCGCTCCACAGGAGGTTCGGCAATGAGAATGTTTGCGGTTTTTCTGGCTCTCGTCATAATGTTCGCCACGACCGCGTCCGGCCAACAGGGCTTTGGGACTGCCCCGGACGGTCCCGAGTCGGCCAAGCTGGCTGCGGCCTACGACCCGACCAAGGCGACGGTCATTACCGCCGCGGATGTGGCCGCGGCCATCGCCAAGTTCCCGCAGGACCGTGTGAGCGTCAACGGAACGTTCGTTGAGCGCCAGGACGGGGACAAGTTCGGCTACCGAGTTGCGGTCGACCGGCGTCGGACTCCGCAGAGGGCCAACGCCCACGCCGGGGAGGCGGAAATCTGGTCCGTGGTCGATGGATCCGGCACGATCACCACCGGGGGCAAGATAGTCGACACCATGCAGGATGGCAAGGTGGTCGGCCGGGAAATCGAGGGTGGTATCTCTCAAAAGGTGACCAAAGGGGATTTTGTCGTCATCCCCGAGGGCGTGCCTCACTACATCACCGAGGCGAACCCGCACGTCATTTTCGTGGCCATCGAGTTCCCGCGTCCGCCGGCAGCGCCGCGGCCCTGAGACAGACCGGGGGGTGACGGAACGGTTCGTCGCCCCCTCGGACCTTACAAAGGCCGTACTTTGACGTTCCGAAACCTGACGAGGCCAAACGCGGCTAGTCCGCCTTCTTGCAGAGCAATCGGTCCGCTGGTCAGCCTCTGGTCCCGCACGTCGGCCGTCGTCGTGCCGTTGATCTTTACGGTCACGTGGTCGCCTTCAGCCCTGATCTCGTAGGTGTTCCATTTTCCGATGGCGTTGGGTAAGCCAGACGGCAGGGGCTGGACGTTGACGAGGGTCCCGGTGGTTTCGCCTGCAATCTGCACCTCGTAACAGGTCCGGGGGCCAGGGTTACCCTCCCCGCAACGCACGAACACGCCGCTGTTGACGGTCTCGCTGGCCCAGAAATCGACCTTGAGCTCGAAGTTCTCGTACGGCTTGGGCGTCACGAGAAACCCTGTGCCCTTGGTTGCGGTCATCGTCCCGTCTTCCACCCTCCAGTCCGCTTCCCCGAGCTGCGTCCAGCCGGACAACGTGCGGCCATCGAAAAGGAGTGTCCAGCCCGCGGCCGCCTCACCGGCACTCAATGCGTTGGGGGTGCCGTCGGCTGGAGGCTGTTGCGCCTGCGAGGGACGGCTTTCGCCGCCGACGATAACAAGAGTCAGGATCAGTGAGAAAACCCGCAGCATATGTTTGTCCTTTCCGTTCAGGGTGCGATCGAACGCTTATTCTACAGCCCTGCCCTACGCCGACGGCGCCCATCGTGCTGGATGGTGGGGGCAGACGGTATTAAATCAATTTCCCGCGTTGCGGACGCTCTAATTTAATTTCCCGGCTTCCGGAACAGCGCGAGGAACAGCGACGCCGGCTGGCTGCCGGCGGACCACTGCGCATTCGTGCTTACGTGCGTCAATCCGGCGGCCGTGACCTCCGCGACCACGACGGTCGGCGGCACGCCG
>JAQBTI010000354.1 GCA_027624995.1 Chloroflexota bacterium | reverse complement strand
GAAACGAAACTGACCGAACGTGCGCCGGATATCGTCCCTCCGGACGAACCCTACCTCTGGGTTGAAGTTGTCGCCGACGTAGAGGTGATCCAGTTCGACGCCGTAGCGGTCACCTCGATAACCGAGTTGGGCGCGATAGCTCGTGTCGTCATCGCGGAGGCCATCTGTCACGGTGCGCGCCCAGTACGCGTTGATGGCCAAGCTATCGAAGAAGCTGAGCGCGGCGTCCGCACCGTAGACCTCGTTCGAACCGACACCCTGCTCGCGGACCGAACGCCGGGTCATCAGCGCTCCGATACTGCTGCGGCGAAGAATGTCACGCTTCACCCGCGCTACCGCAAAGTTCGTGGAGAGCGCCCCGGTCGCCTCGTCTCCACCGGACTGAATGTTCAGGAAACCCACGCTGTAGGGGCCGATGCGCCCCGTCAGCCTCCCTCCTCCCTCGATGGGAACGACACGGCCCTGGTGGAGGCCGATCCGCCGGCTGTAGAACAGCGTGGGCGTGTCACTCGAACCGAATCCACCGGCGCCTCCGAACGAGAATGTGCCCTGGTTCTCGATGAAGAAGTCACGCTTCTCCGGAAAGAACAGGCTGAATCGGGTCAGGTTGACCTGCTGCTCGTCGGCCTCCACCTGCGCAAAATCGGTGTTGTAGGTGAGATCGGCCGTCAGGTTCTTGGTGACCTCGTACTTCACATCCACACCCGCATCGAGGCCGAGGTCGTTCCGGATCTGCGGGCTCGCGGTCAGGTCGCTCGTGACGTTCGAGAGGACGAAGGGTTTGATCTCGATGTTCCGGGAGTTCTCGGGGACTTCGAGGCCCACGAGGGTGGCCGCCAGGGAAAACTGGAAGAGACCCTGAATGCCCAGCGCGTTCGGGAGACGCGTGATGTAGGACAACTCGTTCTTCCATCGGTTGAACCGAGACACGTTGAGTCCCCAGACCTGGTCGCGCCCGGCGCCGTAGCGAAGCGACTTGAACGGGATGGCCATCTCCAGCGTCCAGCCGCCGTCGAATCGGCCTACCTCGACCTCCCAGATGGGATTGAAGTCGGCGTTGTAGGTTCGCTCGTTCGTCACCTGCCCTTCGGCCCGGCCGCCGAGCGGTGTCACCAGGAACGTGGCACCATTCCGGCGATCGTGGAAGGTGTCGAGCGAGACGGCCAGGTGCTCGTTCTGGGCCAGGACGTTGCTGTCGTGGCGCATCTCGTTGGCCACCATGCGCTCGGGATGATCCTCCCAGCAACGTCCGGAGATGTAGAGGTGGGTCTCATCAAAGAGAATCCACACTTCGGTCTTCTGGCTCGAAGGCGCCCCTGCGTCCGGCTCCATCTGGATGAAATCCGAGATGGCTCGAACAGTCCCGTAGACCGCTTCATCGAGGATGCCGTCGATCCCGAGTGGCACACTCACCGCAACAGCGCGGATGGTGGCACGTCCGGCCGCATCTCGAGTGATGACGGCGGGCGCGACCGGGGCCGGCGGGCCGCCCGTGGCCAGCGGGACAGGTGACTCCGTCTGGACGGTGGACGGCACCGGAGAGGAAGATGCCTGCCCGCCATCTACCGGCGACGCAGACAGCAGTCCGCAGATGGCAAGCAGGCCGAGGGTGGCCCGTGTCATGCGAGGGGCGCCTCCGTGCCTACGTCAGGCTGAGGCAACATGTCGTCTCAGCAGCACTCTTTCCTGGAACCGCGGGCGGCCCAGCGAGAGCCTTGGCGGCGGCCCGTGGCTGCTAGTTGCCGCAACTCTCGGCGACCATCGCCAGACTCGTGATGTTGATTCCCTGATTCCTGATCAGGTCGCCTTCCCCGCGCTTGCGGAGCGCGGCGATCAGGAGGCCCTTGGCCTCCATCCGATGGCCGAGGTGGGCCTCCGGACTCGGGTACACGTCCATGAGACGAATCGTGGCATCACCGAGCGGCACGGAGGCAGCAGCCTCGAGGGCGGCGCCCTCCGAGGCCTGCCCGCCCCAGGCTCTCGCCGGCGCTGGGCTGTTGGTCAGCACCCATGTCTTGTCAGGCGCCCGTGCAAGGCACCCGACCACCCGGACGCTGGCGCCAGGCTCGGGAGCAGTGAGGCCACCCAGAGGCACGACCATCGTGCCGGCGAGTACCGCTTCGTCCATGGACAGGTCGGCTTCACCCGCCGGAAACTCATTCATGGTGAGCAGATACGCGAGGATGTCGAGCTTGCTCGCCTCGTCAACCGAGTCGGCGTTGTCCTTCGGCATCGTGTCTCTGACCTTGGCGAACAGGTCCAGTACGGAGGCGGCCTCCCAGCCCTTGACGAAGTTCTCGCCGATGATCGGCGGTGCCGCGCCGCCGTCGAAGAAGCCCCTGAGGCTCTCCATGTGGCACACGACGCATCCCTGCGTGTAGGCCTCCTTGCCGCGCGCGGCCTGCGCATCCGAATACACCCCGTCCAGCACCGTGCGGCCCTGGGCCGAGGCCTGTCGTTCGTCGGAGATCGATAGACACAGGATAAGACACGACAGCACCGCGACACGTTTCATGGGATCTCTCCGTTCATTCGATGGCTGGCCGACGCGGACCGTCCCCGGAGGGCTAGTCGAGGACCTCCACCCGCAGGATCCGGGCGTTTCGCATGTTGCTCATGAGCAGCACGTCGCCCGCGGCCGTCGGGTCGAACTCGATCTCCTTGACGTCCATCTCGGTCGGCATCAGATACTCCACGACCTCGCCAGTCTCAGGGTTGAGCCGCGCCAGGCGATCCATCATGTTGCTGGGCGCCCAGACGTGACCCTTCTTGTCGGTCGCGCTCGCCGCGTACGGCGTGAAGTACTTGCGGAGCGGCCACTCCTTGATCGTCCCGGTGCGCGTATCGAGCATGCCGATCTTGTCGCTGGTGTATTCGGCGAACCAGTAGCGGTCCTGTGCGTCCATGCGGCCGCGGCGGCCCCACGTGCCCTTCGTGATCGGCCAGACCTTGGCCTCCTGGGCGGCCACGTCGTAGCCATTGACGACGCCCACCGACGCCATGTACGGGTTGCCCTTCGAGCTCACGACCACCTGGTACCCCGTGTATCCACCGCCATCCAGAAACGTGCCGTCGAGCTTCATTGTCTTCATGTCGATCCGGTGGAACGGATTGACTGCGCCGCCCATCCACATCTTG
>JAQBTI010000353.1 GCA_027624995.1 Chloroflexota bacterium | reverse complement strand
CGAGCGACTTCACTCACATCCGAGACGTCCTAGACACGTACATCGAAGAGAGTTCTGCCCTTCACGACCCCGAGTTCAGCCATCTGTCGCCGATTCCGACAGGATTCGCCGACTTCGACAAGCTGCTGGCGGGAGGTCTTCAGCGGTCCGACCTCGTAATCGTGGCTGCTCGGCCCAGCCTAGGCAAGAGCACCCTGGCCTTCAACATGGCCAGGCACGCCGCGGGCCAGGGCGCGATAGTGGGAATCTTCAGCCTGGAAATGAGCGCCGCACAGATCGCCCTACGGCTCCTATCCAGCGAGGCCAACATCGACGGCTCCCGGCTACGGCTCGGCCTGCTCAGTGATCCCGAGGAGACCAGGCAACAAGACGCCATCGGTGCGCTGTCGGACCTTCCAATATACATCGACGACACACCTATCCAGGGCATAGTCGAGATGCGAGGAAAGGCACGCCGTCTCCAAACGGAACGCGGTCTGGACTTGCTGGCAGTGGACTACCTCCAGCTTATCAGCGGGCCCGGACGGACGGAGAACCGGGCGATGGAGATGGGCGAGATCTCCCGATCGCTGAAAGGTATGGCGCGGGACCTGGACATACCGATACTGGCATGCTCTCAGCTCAGTCGGGCCGTCGAGCAACGGCCCTCACACCGCCCGCTGCTGTCGGACCTGCGGGAGAGCGGGAGCATTGAACAGGACGCCGACATCGTATCGTTCATCTACCGGGAGGATGCGTACACGACCAGGGAGGAATGGGAGAAGCGGAACCCCAGTGACCAGTACCCGGAAAACGTCGCCGAGCTGATCGTGTCGAAGCACCGCAACGGCCCACTGGGAACGATACCGCTCTACTTCCGAAACGACGTGGTCAGGTTCGAGAGCGGAACGGCGAGATCACGCTCCATGGAGTACGCATAGTATGGCCTTCGGCGGGTTCCCTCGCCGAGTACAGTTCACGCCCGTCCCGAGTCCGCTCTTCGGTCCACTACTGGAGCAGATCGATGACCTCGGAGAGCTGAAGTGCACCCTCAGACTGGTGTGGCTACTGCACCAGAAGAAGGGCTATCCGAAGTTCGTAACGCTGAGCGAGCTCCTGGCGGACCGCACGCTGGCGAAATCGCTGGTTGGCCTTGAAGAAAAGCCGGACGTCAGACACTCAGTACGTCTCGCCGTCGCGCGTGGAACGTTTGTCGAAGGGACGGTCGCTCAGGACGGCGAGACGGTGTATATGCTCAATACGGAGCGAGACCGTGCGGCCATGGCCGCGATCTCGGAGGGCCGTCTCGGGCCGGAGGCCCGCTCGGACATTGAGCTCTGGGACGCAAATATCGAACGGCCCAACATATTCGCTATCTACGAAGACAACATTGGCTCGCTGAGTCCCATGATCGCCGACGAGCTTCGCGATGCCGAGCAGCTATACCCGGCGGCCTGGATCGAGGAGGCTTTCCGAGAGGCCGTGGAGCAAAATAAGCGTAGCTGGAGATATGTCGAGCGCATCCTTGAACGCTGGGCGCAGGAAGGCAGGGGTGATGGAAAGCCTGGGAGATATCTTAAAAAGGCTGGGCGATACTAGAAATGTCCCGACGGAGGGAGGGCGGACACAGGGGTCCTCCCCTACAGGGGAGACGGCGGGCGAGCGCGGCGCATACTTGCAGGACGAGGCTGAGCCGCCAGTTGAACCGTGTGAGATCTGTTCGGGACGGGGATGGTTCACGGCAGAGGTCCCTGCGGGACATCCCGACTTCGGCCGGGTTGTCACCTGCCAATGCCAGCACGAACGGGTGATCGAAGAGAGGACCGCCAGGCTGCTTCGGTACAGTAATATCGGACACCTAAGCCGCTTCACCTTCGACAGCCTAGACCCGGATGGGCGCGGTGACGACGATGAGAGCAGGTCGCTCTTTCAACGGGCTCACAAGGCAGCCTTGGAGTACGCGGAATCGGTCGAGGGCTGGCTGGTCCTGACCGGTCCGACAGGCTCCGGCAAGACGCACCTGGCGGCCGCCATTGCCAACAGGTGCATCGAGAGCGGCCAGGCCGTCTTCTTCGCACACGTTCCCGACCTGCTGGACCATCTTCGTTCGAGCTTCGGACCCGCCAGCGAGGTCAGCTACACCGAGCTCTTCGACCAGGTCCGGAACACACCGCTGCTGGTGCTGGACGGCCTGGAGGCGCGCAGCAGTACGCCCTGGGCCCACGAGAAACTGCAGCAGATCGTCAATCACCGGTTCAACGCCGAGCTGCCGACAGTGGTGACCACGGCCGACGACGTTGAAGACCTGGACTCCTATCTCAGGACGAGGCTTCAGAACAGCGGCAGCGTGCTCTCGGTGAGCGGCAAGAGGTCGGACCCAGTGCATCGGCTGGGCAACATCGAACCCGAGCTGCTTCGGCGGATGACCTTCGAGAACTTCGACGTTCGCGGGAATAGCCCATCCGCGAGTCAAAGGTCGAGCCTGGAGGGGGCCCTCGAGTTCGCGAAGAACTATGCGGCGGACCCCCACGGCTGGCTCACGCTTTTCGGCTCGACGGGCGCGGGAAAGACCCACCTGGCCGTCGCCATCGCCGCGGAGCGGGTGAAGGCCGGAGAGCCGGTGTTCTTCGCCTTCGTGCCCGAATTGCTGGACTATCTGCGATACACGTTCACTCCCGACAGCCGAGTTACCTACGACCGGCTCTTCGACGAGGTGAAGGGGACGCGGCTGCTTCTTCTGGACGACCTAGGGACGGAGCACAGCAGCCCGTGGGCGGAGGAGAAGCTGTACCAGATCATCGTCCACCGCCACAACGGTAGGCTCCCGACGGTGATTACCAGCTCCTTGGACTTCACGGAGCAGAGCGGCCCGATCAGCTCCAGAATCCGCGACCCCTACGTCGGGGAAGTGATTAGGGTCGACGCTCCTGACTATCGCATCAGGGAGCGCGAACCCGCATCAGGTCCGCGACCGCACACGCGACGGAGAAGGAGCCGGAGCTAGGGCGTGGCCGAGGTGGGGGAGGGCTGCTCACACCCACCTCGGCGGTCGCAATAGTCTAGTCATGACGCCTGTAGGGCGATGCAACACGTCGTTCCGAGGAGGAATCTAAGGCGGTCTACGGCGTCCCCGGTCGACTCGCACGGGACCGCCCAGCCCCGCC
>JAQBTI010000352.1 GCA_027624995.1 Chloroflexota bacterium | reverse complement strand
CAGGTACGGATACACAGTATGGCCGGGGCGTCGCCGGCTGGTGTTGGGCTATCAGTACAGCGCCTCGATGCCCATCCGCCACACCGATTCCGGCGATTACTTGGTGGGGGATGTTGGGGCTAGTGGTGCTGGTTGCTGGGATTGCCTACTCTCGGATTCGTCGGTTCCGGCAGCCGGTAAACTCTGGATCAATGCACTAGTTTCAGAGATACGCCAGCTCACTCGACTCCAACGCCTGACCGAAGCCAAATCTAGGTCCCTTTGTTTAAGCGACCCACTCAGCTAACGGTCCGCAGCTACGAACCCTTGATCCCGTTGGTTTGCTCAACGCACGCGAGCTTCTTAGCGGCGGCGTTGCCAAACGCGCTGGCCGGATTCAGTCCGTCCTCCCGGCAGCGTTTAGGGGGAGTGCGCGCCCGCTTTTCGCTAGATTACGATCAGACTGACGAGAAGCTTGCTCGTGGGCCACGCCGCCGGTTTTCCTTCACGCTTTCTAACTCCACGCCGGGTTGCCAAATCACCACGCCTGAATCGTCGCGGCTCAATCGATGTCTCCCAGCCCGCGTCTGGCCGCGTACGCCATCACCTGGGCGCGGTTATCCAGGTGCAGCTTGTCAAGGATGTTTCTGAGATGGTACTTGACCGTGCTCTCGCTCACGGTGAGATTCGTGGCAATCTCCCTGTTAGTCTGACCCTGAGCGACGAGCTTGAGGACCTCTTCCTCACGCTCGGTCAGGCCGGACCCGCTCTCGGCACGCCTGCTGGATTCGGCCTGGCGTGAGAACTCCGTTAGCATCTTCGTCGCCATCTTGGGAGAGATCGCAGCATCGCCGCTAGTAACACCAGATATCAACTCAAAGAAAACCTCAGCCTTCAGCTTCTTCAAGAGGTAGCCCTGTGCTCCGCTCTTGATCGCCTCGAAC
The DNA here is from genome assembly GCA_027624995.1 of Chloroflexota bacterium. GTDB lineage: Bacteria > Chloroflexota > Dehalococcoidia > Lucifugimonadales > CATQGZ01 > CATQGZ01. The sequence continues at coordinate 2,223 of JAQBTI010000352.1, read as the reverse complement.
AGGTCCTCCTCGTCGTCCGACACCGTCAGGATGACCACGTTCACTTCGGGCATCTCGGCCTTGATTCTCCGAGTGGCCTCGAGCCCGCCCATGTTGGGCATCCGTATGTCCATCAACACCAGGTCGGGGCGAAGGTCCCTAACACGCGACAGGGCCTCGACTCCGTCGCTGGCCTCTCCCACCACCTCGTACCCTCGAGCCTTCAGCAGGCTTGCGATGCCATCCCGAAACAGGTCGTGGTCATCCACGATCAGTATCCGGATACTCTGGGTCATCCGCCGCTCTCCAGTAGCTCGACAATCACGCGAGTTCCTTTACCGGGGACGGTGTCCAGGGAGAACGTGGCCCCTATGGCAGCCGCCCGCTCCTGCATCGACCTGAGCCCCAGATGTGGCCAGGGACCCGGGACCGCCCGAGTCGGGTCGAAACCGCGCCCGTCGTCCTCGACGACCACTCGAGTCCCATGATCCACGAAAGAGATGAGTACGCGCGCTCTACTCGCTTCGGCATGCTTCCTGGCGTTCGCTAGACCCTCCTGGACGATCCTCAGCAGTTGGACTTCCACCGCCGGATTGAACTGGAAGGGTGTGCCTTCGACAACGAGTTCGGTGCGGAGGCCGGCGAGGTCGGCGAACCGGTCCACGTAGTCGCTGAGGCTGTCAAGTAGGCGCTGCTTCCTTCCGCCGGCGCTCAGTGCGAGGATGGCCTCGCGGACATCGTCGTACGTCTCCTGTGCCGCCACCTCCAACTGTCCCATCTGCACGATGGCCTCATCGACCTGCCCGCCCTTCAACATCTCCTTTACGGCTTGCGCCTTCGTGTTTACGTAGCCCAGCACCTGCCCCAGGCCGTCATGCATCTCTTTGGCCAGACGGTCCCGCTCGGTCAGGATGGCCAGGGTCTGCACCTCTTCATGCAGTCGAGCATTCTCGACCGCGATGGCGATATGGTCGGCGATAAGCTCCAGCAGCCGCAGCTCTCCCTGGTCGCCGGGTGCCTCGGAGTCCCTGGCGACGGTGGCCAGCACGCCAATGGTCTTGCCGGCTCGACGGAGAGGCAGTGCGTAGAGGGTGCGATAGCCCCCGGAGGCGATGCATTCACCCTCGAATCGGTCGTCACCCGCGAGATCGCGTGAGATTATCGGCTCCCCGTTTTGGACGACCATCCCCGGATAGCCTTCGCCGAGCCTGAGTCTCGTTGTTTGGTGGAGCCCTTCTTCGGCCTCGCCCTCGTGGTGACGAAGAATGATCACGTCTTCCCGTTCGTCGACCAGCCACACTTCCGCAACCTCTGCGGCGGTTGCATCGAGCACTGACTTCAGGACACCTGGGAGCACTCGGTCCAGCTCCGGGGACTCCTCAACGGCCTGAGCGACTTTGAGGAGTGAGGCGACCTCATTGAGGGTCTGCTCCGTTCTCAGGCGCATAGCCTCGAACGAACACGAGAGGGTTCTTACTTCGTCCTGGCCTTCGATGGGTACCGGGGTCCGCAGGTCGCCGGAGGCGATGCGACCCGCGGTCTCGGTGAGTCGAGTGAGGGGCCTGACGACCTGGCGGGTGGTAAACCCGGCCAGTATCAGGCCGGCCACGATTCCTATCGCCGACAGGAGGAATATCTGGCTGCGCAGTGAACCCGGCAGGGCAAGCGCGACGTCCTCGTCCTGCTCCAGGGCCACCGTCCACGGGACCGTCTCCAGTGGCACCAGGGCCACGACGTGGTCCCCTCCATCACTCGACGAGGAGGAGGAGTGGTGCTTCCAGACACCTTGGCCACCTTCCCGGAAGACATCCCCGTTGATGGACAGGTGGCGGCTGGGCTGGCCGACATGCTGTTGATCGGAGCTCGCAACCACAATTCCTTCCGTGTCCACGAGCTCCAGGCGGTAGTCGGCCGACTCTGAGTCCGAGGGGATGAATAGCGCGGAGTTGCTGGGGTTCACGGCCAGTGCAGCGGTCACAAAGCCTCGGACTCCACCGTCGGGCCCGGCCACAGGAACCGAGAATACCAGCGCCGAGGCGGGCGGTAATTCCCGGATGCGGACGGCTTTCATCACAACACCCCGGCCAGAGTCCATCTCTTCCGTCCGTATTGTAAGGACGTTTGACGGGACCTCCGGTCTATCCGGCTTTGCCCATTCCCAAACCGGACTGCCCTGATCATCCGTCAGATAGACGTGGACAGGGTCGCCCAGCCCGCGTCCGGAGGCTCCCAAGCCTATGGTCA
>JAQBTI010000351.1 GCA_027624995.1 Chloroflexota bacterium | reverse complement strand
AGAGTTCACCACAGTGGTGCCCCGACGAGTCGAGGAGATCTGCTCTCTGAAGGCGGCCTGCTGCGCCGGACGGTCCGATGGTAGAATGCGACAAGACATGGTGATATACAGCATCGGCCACAGCAACCACAACTGGGACACGTTCTATGCTCTCCTTCGAGAGCATGGGGTCGAAGTGTTGGTCGACACCAGAACTAAGCCCACCAGCAAATGGGCCCCCTTCGCTAGCGCTCGGACGCTGCCTGGTCTAACTCAGAATGAACGTATCGAGTACGTGTTTATGGGGGACTCCCTCGGTGGGAAACCAGCCGATCGCTCCTCTTATGACGCCAGGGGCAAACCCGACTACGCCCGAATTCGATCCAAGGAGTTCTTCAAGACTGCTATCGCCGAGCTGGTCAATATGGCAGCGTCCGCGCGAGTAGCCCTGATGTGCGCGGAAGAAGACCCAGCGAAGTGCCATCGCAAGCTACTGATAGGCCCAGCTTTAGAGCAGGTCGGCGTCACCCTGCTGCACATCCGACAGGATGGATCTGTACAGAGCTCTGGGGCGACTGGAAGTAAGAAGGCCTACCAGCAGCAGCTCCAAGGTGCATTGCCCCTTGAGGTCGTCGACGAATGAGGATTTATACAATTGGGTTCACGGGCAAGACGGCTCAGGAGTTCTTCGAGAAGCTCGATCTGTCAGATGCCCGGTATCTGCTCGATGTGAGGATTCGAAACAATTCACAACTGGCCGGGTTCACCAAGAAAGGCAACATTGAGTACTTCACAGAGCAACTTACCCCGCTAACGTATCTCGAGCTGCCTGAATTGGCGCCGACCGCGGAGATGTTCAAGCAGTATCGCGAAGACAAGGATTGGCCGGCCTATGAAACCGGTTATCTGAATCTGCTGGGGGAAAGGGACCTGCGCAACAGTCTCGATGGTGATATGTTTGCAGCCGGTTCGGTCTTATTGTGCACCGAGCCGACGCCGGAAATGTGCCATCGAAGGCTCGCGGCTGAGTTTCTGGCCGCTCGGATATTCAAAAGCGGAAGTATTGTTCACCTGTAGGTCTTGATGTGCGAAGGTCTCTGGTAATTACTGACCTGACCCGCATGGGCGGTGACACGGTATGTGTCGCTGGTATAGACGAGAATGGAGAGTGCATTCGTCCAGTTACTCCGGGCGGCGTGAAGCGGCGGCATCTGTCGCGTAAGGGCCGTCTTGTGATTCGGCCAGGAGCCAAAGTCGAATTCGACCTATCACCCACGCACGCTAGACCTCCTCATGTGGAGGATCTGAGCTTCGAACCTGGCTCTGTGAGAGGCAGAGGAGTGTGCACAGAGGGCGATTGGAGCAAGCTGTTAAGAAACTCCTGCTCGCCAACGGTCTCGCACATTTTCGATGACTTGTTGGAGGATGGCCGATACGTACGGCCTGGCGCTCAGACGCGCTCACTCGGGACCATAACCAACGCACGGAAATTCGATGTTGAAATCGATGACGCGTTCGGCAAGCGTCGCTTCCTCCTGAAATTCACTGACGACGCCAACAAGCGCTATCAACTGCCAATAAACGACCTGACGTTCGGCGAATACCTTCGAACTTTAGTGGCTAACTCTAACGAAACGAAGGCTGAATCGCTGACAACAGGAGCGCTGAGTTCAGCAGACGAAGTCTACCTCCGGATAGGCCTAGCAAGACCCATTCAACTCGGCGACTATCCTAAAGCCTGTTGGACGCAGGTCACGGGTATCTACACTTTCCCCGACTACCTGAGGGGAAAGACCCTGGCGGACTTCTACTGAAACAAGCTCCCCTGGGCTGTGGGGCTCTTCGGGTACTCGACGCCCATGTGCTCGTAGGCGCGCGGGGTGGCCACGCGGCCGCGAGGGGTCCGCTCCAGGAAGCCCAACTGGAGCAGGAACGGCTCGCACACGTCCTCGATGGTGTCCGGGTCCTCGCTGATGGACGCGGCCAGCGTGTCCAGCCCCACAGGCCCGCCTGAGAATTTTTCTATGATCGACCCCAGCACCTGGTGGTCGATCTTGTCCAAGCCCAGCTCGTCGACCTCCAGCCTGGACAGCGCCTCCACCGTTACGTCTTTCGTGATGATGTTGTCAGCCATCACCTGGGCGTAGTCGCGGACGCGCTTCAAGAGCCGGTTTGCTATCCGGGGCGTCCCCCTGGACCTGCGGGCCAGCTCGGCGATACCGTCGGGCTGCGCCTCGATCTCAAGGATGCGCGCCGACCGCTCCACGATAGTCCGCATCGCCTCGTCGTCGTAGAACTCCAGCCGGTGCACCGTGCCGAAGCGGTCGCGGAGCGGCGAGCTCACCATCCCGTACCGGGTCGTCGCCCCCACGAAGGTGAACGGCTTGATGCTCAGGTTCATGCTGCGGGCCTTGAGTCCCTTGTCGATCACCCACGACACGAAGAAATCCTCCATGGCCTGGTACAGGACCTCCTCGACCACACGGCTGAGCCGGTGTACCTCGTCCACGAACAGGATGTCGTCCTTCTGGAGCTGCGTGAGGACGGCGACCATATCGCCCGGGCGCTCGATGGCCGGACCCGACGTGGTCTTGATTCGGACGCCCATCTCCGTGGCCAGGATGTTCGCGAGGGTGGTCTTCCCGAGTCCCGGGGGTCCGTAGAAGAGGATATGGTCCAGGGGCTCGCCCCGCTGACGGGCCGCCTTGATGGCGATGTCCAGGTTGCCCTTGACGGCCTGCTGGCCCACGTACTCGGCCAGGCTTCGAGGCCGCAAAGACGTGTCGAGAGACTCGTCCTCCACACGGGGTTTGCCTGAGACCAATCGCTCGGTGGCCATGAGCTCCTCACGCTGATAGCTGACGGCTGTTAGCTGGTTCAGAACGTGTGTCCATTCTACGGGAAAGCCCCTCGAAAGTGAAAGCGGGGGGTACCATATATATGGTATATTACGAATATCATAATAGTGACTGGCAGGGCCGGTTCCGGTAGTGTCTTAGTCGTTGGGTGCATCATGGGTCAGGTGATCAAAGGAAAGGGCGTAGTCAGAGGCAAGGGCGCAACAACGCTTCGGCAGGCGTTGGAGAAGCCTAAAGCCGATCCGCAGAAAGCTGAGAGACTCAGATCGGCCTTGCGGTTCCATAGTGGAGTGAAGGTCATCAAGTAGTCAGGCACCAGTAC
>JAQBTI010000350.1 GCA_027624995.1 Chloroflexota bacterium | reverse complement strand
CGTGCTACGGTCTACGGTTAGTGCGGTCGTCTCTGTCGTCTGCATCTCAATAGCCTTTCGACTCCGATTATTCGTGGCACAAAAAAAACCGTCCACAAAGGGACGGGTATGATCCGCGGTGCCACCCTACTTCGCCGTCAGGTCGACGGCATCTCTGTGGGGCACAGAGGAGAAATCTCCTCGATGCCCTGGGCTCTGATAACGGTGCCCACTCCGTCCAGTCCTACGGGCCCTTCTAATCGGGCCTTTCGGTTGGCGGCTCCCAGGTCCATTCGGTCTCTGCGCCAGCGCCGGATTTCACCTTGCCCGGCTCTCTGAGGCTTCGCTGGGGACCTACTATTCCTGCTCGCAGCCTTTGAATATGTACTTAGACTCAGTTTACGGGCGACGATGCGCCGCTGTCAACGGCCCGTTCCCCCTGGGTACCGTATCCCAGCGAGACGCTCGGCCTGGCGGCGGTGGACCCGGGAAGATACCGCGTTGAGTGGAATACCCGTGTTCGGTGGCAAAGGACGCAAATCGCTATGTAGATAGTGCATCCTAAGGCTGAGGCAAAATTCATGAGTTTTAGCCCTTGCTAAACCCTTCGCGACCGAGTACGTTGATAGTGTTGTTCAATTCATGATTCGAAATGAAGGAATAACAGACCGAGAATTCTCCGATATCCGAGTGTCCTACCAGACCGCACAGCCTGCTCCCAAGGCTGTGCGGTCTTATGTGTAGAGAGTACAAGCCGATGACCTTATCAAGACCCAGATTACTCAATCTCCCGGCTCGCGAGCCGTGGGAGCGCAACCTCTACGTCCTCTGGCTGGCGCTGGCGCTCACGATGATCGGCTTCGGCGCGATCTTCCCGTTCGTGCCACTCTACATGCGCGAATTGGGTATCGAGGACCCCGGCCAGGCCGCTCTGTGGGGCGGAATCGCCGGTGGCGTCGGAGCCTTCTTCATGGTCTTCAGCGGGCCAGTCTGGGGTGTGATGGGCGACCGCTCGGGCCGCAAGAAGAACGTGGTGCGTGGAATCTTCGGCTTCGGCGCCGTGATGTTCGCGGCCAGCTTCGTCCCCAATGTCTACTACCTATTAGGCGTCTGGTTGTTCCTGGGCTTCATGCCGGGACCGGGCATCGTGTCCATGCCGCTCATTGCGGCAATGGCGCCCAAGCACCGCGTGCCCTACGCCATAGGCGTATTAATGTCTGCCAGCTTCCTGGGCTTCACGGTCGGACCGTTGGTAGGCGGTCTCCTGATCGACTCCCTCGGCTTCCGGACGACCCTGATGATGACCGCCGGTCTTCTGGCCGTCAGCGGTTCGATGGTACTTTTTTTCGTAAAAGAAGGCCGGGAGACTCCGGCCACCCCCCAGCGACTGGACCTGCGCCAGATGCTCTCCGGCATTGCAAAGGTCGCCCGGTCACGTGAGATCGCTCCGATACTTGGAGTTCTGTTCATGGTCCAGTTCGGTGGCTCGTTGATGTTGCCGGCGCTACCCCTGTTCCTGGGCACCTTGTCCTCCGGAGAGGATGTGGGAGCCAGCGTCGGCGTAGCCTTTGCGATATTGGGGGTCACCGGGGGAGTCTCGTCCATTTTGATTGGAAGAATGGGGCGGCGCATAGGGAGGACGCCGCTGATCGCGGGGTCGTTCCTGCTAATGGGCCTGGCCCACATACCGATGCTCATGGTAGGGGACATATTGTCTGCTTACCTGGTGCTGGGCGTGCTCGGATTCCTGGGCGGAGGCTTGGTGACGACCGCGTTCGCACTGGTGGGGACGTCCGCCGGTGAGAACCAGGGTGCCGCGTACGGTGCGGCGCAGAGCGCAAGCTCTATCGCCTGGTTCGCCTCGCCACTTGTCGGAGGGGCGATAGCGGGAATGTGGGGTCTCCGAGAGGTCTTCCTGGTCGAGGTCGTGGCTTACGTGGTCGCCGGAGCTCTGGCCATCAGACTCTTGGCCGGGACCGAAGCAGAGAAAGAGCTAGTCACCATTGAGGTCGCGCCCATTCTGGAATCGGCCGGCGGAGACTAGGCAGGCCTGGGCCGTAAAACCTCGCCGGCCCTAACCGTAGCAACCGGCTCCCAGCAACCGCCAGGACGCGTTACGCCGTTGACGTCCGCCAGCGGCGCCGCGTCGGGGTTCCACCGCAGCACAGCCATGTCGGCGCAGGCCCCCGGCGCCAGAGTGCCGATCTCACCCTTCATTCCCAGTGCCCCAGCGGGCCGGGCAGTTACTCTTTCGAACCCTTCCGTCTCCGGCATTCCGGCGGCGAGAAGCTTCGACATCGTGCGCGCCATATCGTGGCGCGGATTTGACTCCACGTGCCGCCTGTAGAAGTCTGTCGAGATCGTATCTGGTGGGAAGCCGTCCGCGATGGCCGTCTCAGCGACTCCGAAGTCGAATGACGCCATACCGTGACCGATGTCGAACAGCACCCCGCGCTCTCGGGCCCGCCAGGCCGCGTCAATCACGTGGCCGTCTGCCACGATGCTCTGGGCACTGGTTCGGTAGCAGTAGGTCAGGACATCCCCATGCCGCAACATTTCTAACTGTTCTGCCAGAGGCCACTCAGCGGTCTCTATTCGGGCGCCAAATAGCAACGGCTTCCCAGTTCGCTCCGCCGCCTCTAGAGTCCTCCGCATCACCTCTTTGGGGTCCGTACCGTTGGTGCACGGAGGAGAGACGTTAATGGCTATGCCCCAAATGTGCTCGCCTCCTCGGTTGATGGTGTCGACACACGCGTCCGTGTCGACGTTATCCAGGTCTCCGAAGACCTTCCGGTCGTCCGACTCCCCCTGCACAGCCGGGCTTAAGGCCATCCTGATCCGAGCTTTGGCGGGCACGATAATGTTGTCTAAGTAATAATCCCAGACGGCCGACCCGGCATCACCCTGGGACAGCATCGTGGTCGTCCCCCGAGGTAGTACGTCGATGTCGGCGTCCATGCCGTATTTCCAGGTGGATGGAGCGGGGTGGGCGTGCATGTCGACCATTCCCGGCAACAGCACGCAGTCCGAGAAGTCCAACGTCTCGCCCGCAGGCGGGGACACGTCCGGACCGGAGGCGACTATGCGGTCGCCTCGGACGGCGACGGCCCCCGGACCGTCCAGGCCGGTCTCGGAGCAGAAGACGCGCCCTGCCCGTATCACCAGGTCCGCGTTTCGATCATCCAT
>JAQBTI010000349.1 GCA_027624995.1 Chloroflexota bacterium | reverse complement strand
GGGAGCGGAGTCTCCGGATTGCAGGGAGTCACTGCCGATCGAATTGAGGGCACAGCCCCACCCCAGGCTTACCCATTCCGCCCCGTTCGGAATGAGAACAGGCCGTTTCTTCGGCGGTTCAGTCCTGCTCGCCATGCCCGAACGGGTTGTTGCGATCGTAACGGTATCGGCGGATGCCCGGTACAAACCACCAAATGGTAAGCACGGCCACCACGGATATCGCTCCACCAACCACCATCGTGGATCCAGCACCTATGGCGGCCGAGAGGACTCCCACCTCTATCTGCCCCACGTTATTGGCTCCCATCGCCGTGAATGAGTGAGCGCTGCTTGCGCGGCCGAGTAGCTTGTCTGGGACGGTAAGCTGGGCGATGGCCTGCCGCATCGTCATTCCTATCGAATCCATCGCACCAAGCGCCGCCACAATTACCAGACCGATAGCGAAAACAGTGTTCAATCCGAAGGCGAACAACAGAAACGCATAGGCAAGAGTCGCGAACAGCACGAGCTTTCCCTTGCGTCTGAATCGGTCAGTGAAGAAGACGACAGAGCTTCCGAGGATGGAACCGATGGAGTTTGCAGCGCTCAAGAGGCCGGTGCCCGAGGCCCCCAGTCCGTAGAGCTGGTCTGCGAAGACTGGGAAGAGCATGCGATAGAAGCTAACTACGGTGACACCCATATCCAGTAGGAAGAGCCCCGGCAGGAGCTGGTGGCCCATGATGAAGGCATAGCCCTCCTTCAGCGACTTGATCGGGGCGTGTACAGACCCGCCTTCCGGCCGTCCCGATGCCCGCAGCATGACCGGCATAGCCGTGGCAAATAGTGCAATGCCCGTCGCAACCGCGAATGAGGTCGTGACACCAAAAAGCTCGAACATCTGCCAGAAGATGAACGGGGCGCTGACCGCAGCGATTTGGAACGTAACGTTCTGAGTTGTCACCCCGTTAATCAACAGAGGTCTTGGAATGACCCTCGGCAACATTGCAGGCCTGGCAGACCCGCCCAACAACCCCACGACACCAGAGATACCAGTGACGGCGAAGATGTGCCAGGGCGCCAATTGGTCGGTCGCGGCCAGGATAGTCAGCGTGAGCAGCATCACAAAAGCGACGCTCTGAGTCGCGACCATCAACTTTTTGCGGTCGATGCTGTCCGCCAGGGTGCCGCCGTAAAGCGCTACCGGCATTTGCACGAGGTGAACGGCGCCCAGCAGTCCGAGCTGCGCCGCAGAGTTAGTCCTCTCGTAGAGCCACTGCCCACTGACGAGGGTCGTCAGCGTCGAGGCGACAACCATAGCGACTCCGCCGGCCAGCATCACGTTGAAGTCACCGTGCTGAAAGACAGCCCAAGGCCTATAGTCGGTCGACGTCTGTCGAGGAGGCTGTCCGGAGGGCATCAGCTGGACCCGGTCAGGGAGTCAAGAGGTGTAAGCACGAGAGAGAAACTAACCCGTTTTGAAGAGCGCGTCAACGTGGAGGAGTCGCTTGTTGGCCCTGGATTCGTCTCGCGTAGCGCTCCGAAATATTCTTCGAAGAATCGGGCCTGGTGCGCTTATTCTCTATGGTGGTTAGAGGCCGAGAAGTTGGATCAAGCCCTCGGTGCCCGAATGCCTCTGCCGGGCGAAACGCCCTCGCATATAACACCATCCCGTACAACCGGCACGCCGTTTACCAGAACATGGTGCATGCCTTCCGGAGGCAACGTGGGCTCCCGGTAGGTGGATCGGTCGTTTAGGCTCTCCGGGTCGAATAGCATCAAATCGGCGTCCGCACCTACGCTGGCCCGCCCCTTCTTCTTGAAATCGGGCGTCAAGGACTCCATGCGTTGAGCTGGCATGAGCGAGATCTTCCGAATGGCATCCATAAGAGACAATACCCGCGACTCTCGGACGTAGTGCCCGAGAACTCGTGAATAGCAGCCGGCTGTTCGAGGATGGCCCTTGCTGTCCTTGAGATAGCCGTCCGACGCGATCGCCGTCAGTGGGCTGCCAACGGCACTGTCTACGAGGTCTTGCCGCATAGAGTGGACTATTACTATGCCTCCGATCTCGTGGTACTCGGCAAAGGTGCTCGCGGTGAGTCGCTCTCCTGTCTCCGCCCACTCCAGATCATCGTAGTCGAGCCCGAACTTCTCCTGCCATCCTTCCGCGAGTATCGCAGACTCAATACCGGTCATGCCAGCGGTATATGGGTAGCACTCGGTAGTGACATCCAGACCGTTTGACCTTGCTTCTTCGATCATCTGTAGCAGTTCGGAAACCGCGTGCTGGCCACTGCTGTTGGCGTGGACCACGTGCAGTGGTGCTCCGCTTGTCACAGATGCGGCCAGTACCTCAGACAGACCTTCTATGCTGTTTAGAGGCTCTTTGTGACCCATGCCCCTCATGTGGACATGACAGGAGGCACCATAGTGAGCAGCGACTCTGAACATCTCGAGAGCTTCCCACCGCGACGCGACGGGGGTATACGCCAGACCGAAACCCATCGCAAGCGCGCCGTCGCGCAGACCCCGGTGCATCAGATCTTTCATCTCCTCGATCTGCTTCTCAGATGCCGCTTTGTAGGCGGCGTCTGCAATGGGCAACATCTTTCCGGGGTCTTTCATTACTTCCATCCGTACTGGAATATGGCCGACACTCGCCCCAAAGTTGACCAGCGCCTTTCCCTCACGTTCGCCGTACCACTTTTCTATGTCAAGGACGCCCAGTTCGAGCTCCAGTGCCGTCGTGACGCCGTCTCGCACTTGGACAACATAGTTCTCGTGGTCCTGTCCGTGGGAGTGCATGTCGATTGCACCGGGGGATATGACGAGCCCGCTAGCGTCGATTGAATCATGACCCTCCAATGTCTCGTCGGTGACGGCCTGAATGACGCCGTCGGAGACTCCAACGTTGGCGACCCTGTCGGTCCCAGATTCCGGGTCCATGACCCGGCCACCGGTTAGAGTGATGTCGTACACGGGCATTGATTGTTCCTTTCTGCTTGGGCTGGAGGAACCGCTTGCCAGGATGGCGAGTCATTTGTGTTTAACAGATTGATAGTCTAGTCTCATTTCAGGCCGCGCATCCACTGGGCGGCGGCGGAAACCCACGCTGCGGCGATGTTCCGATGCTCATTTGCTAGCAGACCACCCTTCTCAGCCGCGGATGCATGGCACCTGGAATCAC
>JAQBTI010000348.1 GCA_027624995.1 Chloroflexota bacterium | reverse complement strand
GACATACGGCCTCCCCAGCTCGTCCAGCAGGTTGTTTCTCAGGATTCTTATCAGACCCGCCGTCCCGGACGTGCCCAGCACCAGAGCGGGTATCCAAAGGTGCTTCAGGAGATCGATCACCCGCCCAAAGCTCCATGGTTCCTCAAGGTACTGCGGCGAGTAGAGACCGCCGATGCTAAGGTCAAAGTATGCGAACCCTATCCACATCAACACCAGCGCCAGTAGGAAGTCCGGCACCGCGAGTCCCAGAAACCCGACAAACGTCACAGCGTAGTCCCCGGCAGTGTTGTGCCTTACCGCCGAATATATCCCAATGGGGACTGCCAGGACCCATGTAAACAGAATCGTGCCAAGTGCCAGCAGCGCGGTGTTCACCAGCCGGTCGCCAATTATCTCAGTGATCTTACGCCCGTGCTCTATGGATATCCCGAAGTCCAGCCGCACGGCGCGCCACGCCCATTTCGAGTACTGAACGACCAAACGCCTGTCGAGGCCTAGTTCACGCCGTAACTGATCCTCGATTGCCCTGTCACCCAGTGGGCCTCCCGTGGCACCGGCGGTCTCTCCCGCACCAAGGACTCGCTGCACGTAGGTTGTGGCATAGTCTCCTGGGGGGAAGCTGGATAACCAGGAACGAAACGATGGAGATAATGAACGTGGTTAGACCTGCAAGCAAGGTCCGGCGCACCAAGAACGCTATCATTGGCCCCTCCGCTAGCTCTCCGCCTTCAGATGCGCATGATAGCATGGAGTCATGATCGTAGAACCCGAACCGAGCACAGTCAGCCTTACTCCAGGACAAGCCGGCTTCGTCGACGAATACCTGGCTGACTTCAACGCAATGCAGGCCTCAGTCCCATCTGGCTTTGCTGTGCGCGGTGCTCGTGTCCAAGGCCATAGGCTGCCAAGGAAATCTAAGGTCGCTACGGCCATCCAGCGGGAGCAGGGACAGAATCGGGGGAGGCTACAAATTTGCCGGGACTCGGTGCTCCTAAGGCTCCAGGGGATCGTGGAAGAGGATAGTGTCTGCGACAGGGTTCCCGCCCTGACTTTCGTGGGCCGGATACTCGGGCTGACGGTGGAAAAACGGGAGTATTCAGGGACTATCGACCACAACCACGTCTATAGAATACTCCAGCGAGATCCTCAACTATGTAGACGCCATCATCGCCAATACGACTGGCCCCATGATCGTAAAAGGGCACGCGGTGGTTCGCGAAGCGGAGGATGGCGAAGGCGAGCCGTGTGATCGGGGGCACACAAGCTCTGGGAGTCCCAGCGAGTAGTGGGGATTCCTACCCTGAAAGGATGGCCATAACACGGTTGATTACCCCGTTGCTGTTATCGATGATGAAAAAGTTGCGTGACAGGCCTCCTACAAAGAACATGGGAGGTGTCTTGGTCTTCATGATCCTAGCAGTTGTCCCGATCTGGTTCGTGGCCTGTAGTGGGTCATCAGACTCGGCAGAGAGAATACAGCAAATAGAAATGGGTATTGAAAAGGCGAGTGTCCAGAACTCGATTGATATTTTGATGGCTGACGCGGCTGTAGCCAGCATTGACGCCAATAAAGGTCCTGGAAAAGCGGCCGTCCAGAAGTGGACAGGGTTACCGAAAAAAGGCGGTCGCCGCATTACAGCGGGTGGTGCGCCCGTCGATTTGGCCGATTACATGGGGCTGGACGCTGACAAGACCAAGTTCTGGTACTGCTACGACACGGACGGCAGGGTGCTGGAACAAAAGACTCTTGCGGGCAATTGTTCCTGACCGCCGTTCAGAGCCGGACGCTGGGGCACTCTGTACCGGGCATTTCCCGGGACGCCCGGGGCCCAATAACATGGCCGGTTACGACCAGAGCGTGAGCGCCGGTCTACGTGGGGCTTCCAAACCTGATCCACCTGATTGAGGACCAGATCGCCGAGAGAGATAGGGAGATAAGGTAATGACCCGTATGTCGGCCCATGTCACCCACACAGCCAGCTTGCGAGGCGCGCTCAGTGGCGGCTAGAGCATCCCACCGAACGGCAAGCCGGTGGCGATGGAGTCCTTCGTCATTCACCACTTCGTTGGAGGCAAGATCGTGGAGTTGTGGGGCAACTCCGACCCCCATGGGCCTGATGCGGCAGGTGGGCGTTCTATAGACCTGGGCGAGCGCGGACAGACTGACCAAGACGCGGGGATGGGCTTACTGGGCCAGGATATTCAGACCACCGCGCATTGACTCGGACTTGGCCCGCCGATACCATTTCACCCTGGATTCGACTATTTCGTGGCTGGGTCGGGAGACGCTCTATGAAGTCTCATCCCGCCAATAGCAGGGACGGTGATTTCGAATGATTCAAGTCCGTCGCGTCTACACGCCAAAGCCGGGTCGTGGAGAACTGGCCAATCATCTGAAAGACCTCCAGGGGGCGACTATCGAAGGGGGGTTCCCCCCCTTGTCCGTCTACCGCCGGGTCTTCGGGCCGCACGGGACGATGGTGACCCAGCAGGAATGGTCCTCGATCGCCGATTACGAGGCGTCTAGGGCCGAGGTCCGTCGGACAGCCGCCATCACTGAGATATTCGACCGGATTTATCCGCTGCTCGCTTCCACCCACGTCACCGAGGTCTATGAAGAGGCGGGCTGACTGACCGCGCACTGGAAGCAGGTGAGATATGACGCACACGCAAGGCAAACCCCTGTCACTGTCAGGAAAGAGATCGCACGCTGCATCGATAGTTTCAGAGACGGTCGGCTAACTGAGCAGGACCTCTTGCGAATCTCCTAGCTCGCCGGCAAAACGCGGCTACGCCAGGACGTATTGTGGCTACAGGCAGAGAACTCCTCGCCGGTGTCGGAGGTGGTGGGCATGAGAATTATCGAGGACGGCTAGATACCCGACGGGCCGGCCGACCCCAACGACTGGCCTTACAAGACCGTTGTGTACGCCTGGCTATTTGGGTAGTACGACAGCTTCCGTCTGATGGGAGGGCAGGGCTGGCGGCTTCCGCCGCACCGTTGGCGCGGCGGACCCTACGGAGTTCCCTCAGGCCTTCTCGCCGACTAATAGCCGCCAGTATCGGCCTTTTCCGAACCAAAAAGTCCGGAGGCGATCGTGCCCCATCAACGGATCAGGCTCCAGAACACGCGGGACGGTACAATGTTCTCGGACCTCGACTACACGGTGAG
>JAQBTI010000347.1 GCA_027624995.1 Chloroflexota bacterium | reverse complement strand
TCGCTCACCGGCCAGATGGTCTGGTAATTCTCCCCGGTTATCGCGGCCGCGATCTCAGATTTCTCCAGGCGACGCAGCTCTTCGAGTACGGTATCGCAAGCCGCCACGGCCTCCAGATAGCCCGACCTCTTGAACCTGTCTACGATCCTTTGCCAGATGCCGTGATTCACCAGACTGTCTATCGAACGCACCCACGGAATCAGGGTGAGGTCATGCACCCTCGTAAAGCCCGGACGCAAGCGTCTTATGTTCTTGAGCCGCTCCTGAGGCGATGCGACCATTGGCATTACGCTGACAAGCGGGCCCTGCGTCTCGTTGGACCGCGTGTCGAGGACAACCGCCTTCCACAGAGTCGGGAAATAGAGTGACATGATTTCTGCCGAATCAATGCTCTCCAGGATGTCGTCCAGTTCTAGGGCGAAATCGTCATCCAATGTTCGTCAGCCTCGGTTCACGACTTCACGAGTTCTCGAACCGTCTCGATGAACGACGGCAGCACCGCCTTCCAGTCGCCGACGACGCCCAAGCTCGCAGCCTTGAAGATGTTGGAATCTGCGTCCTTATTAATAGCGACGAGATGCTTTGCTCCCGAGCACCCCGCCATGTGCTGGCTTGCACCGGATATTCCCACCGTTATGTAAAGGTTCGGAGTTATCGTCTTACCTGTAAGGCCAATCTGGCAGCCATGGTCGAGCCAACCGGCGTCGCAGACGGCCCTGGACGCGCCGACCGCGCCGCCCAAAAGCCTGGCCAGCTCCTCCAGTTGCTCGAAGGGCTCAGGTCCACCAAGTCCGCGCCCTCCTCCGACAACCACGGAGGCATCCTCAAGACGGACCCCAGCGGCCTCGGCCTTGACAGTCTCGACCCGCCTACTCTTGACTACCGCCGGGTCCAAACTGACGTCTACCGGGACCACCTGACCCTGCCGCGTTGCGTCGGCCGTCAATGGCTCATAGGCCTTGCCTCTCACTACGATCACCTGTGGATCGGCGCCGGGAAACCTGAGCCTGGCCATGGCGTTCCCGCCGTATACCGGACGGGTCACGACCACGCGATTCGAGTCGGCCTCCACCTCGACCTTGATGCAGTCTTGTGCCGCGCCCACTCCGAGTCTGAACGCGACTCTGGGACCGGCCTCTGACCCAACCGCAGTCTTTGCGAAGAGCATCACCTCTGGTCCGGTCTGCCTGCAGATTGCCTCAAACGCGGCGACCGCAGCATCCAGGCCGCCTTCATTCAGCAGTGGGTCCCGCAGAACATAGACACTGTCGGCTCCGAGCGAGATCGCCTCATGGGAGACAGACTCGGGGACACTCCCCAGCACCGCGACGTAAACTTGCACTCCAGATACCGAAGCGAGGGAGCGGCCGACAGCAAGGAGCTCGGCGGTGCTAGACTGCAGCCCGTCCTCATTCCACTCGCCCGCTACGAGTATCCCGGCCACTCTAATACTCCGTTCTCATTGGCTTGGCCGTCAAAGGAGCTTTTCTTCGCGCAGTCTCAGTGCCAGTTTGCGTCCGGCATCTGCATCGTCCTCGCCCTGGACGAACTCGCACCGCCGGTCGCTAACGGGGATAAACAGGTCGATCAGCTCCAGCGAGGGAGCAAGCCTACCGATGTCCAGATTCAGATCCTCGGCCGTCCAGACGGTTGGAGCCTTTCTGCTAGCAGCCATTATGCCGCGCAAGTTCGGATATCGCGGCTCCCCAAGCTCATTGCTCACCGTCACCACCGCCGGCATTCCGGCCTCTACGACCTCATAACCGTCATCTAGCGACCGGTGGACAACAACCCCGTCGCCGTGTGCCTTTACCTTTTGAACGACCGTGAGGCACGGCAAGCCAAGTATCTCGGCGATTCCCAAGGGTACTTGCGAGTTGTCCCAGTCGGAGGCCTGCCTGCCGCATAGAATGAGGTCGTAATCCTCAATCTTTTTGATGGTCTCGGAGAGGACGTATGCAGTAGCGGCTGAGTCGAGGTCGGCCACTTGATCGCCCTCCACGAGAACAAGACGGTCTGCTCCCATGGAGAGAGGTTTCTTCATGACGTCCATTACGAAGCCGTTCCCCACAGAGATCACCGTGATGGTGGCGCCAGACTCGTCTTTGAGTCGGAGTGCAGCCTCAACGGCATTTTCGTCGAAGCCATTGACTACAGGGGGGACTCCCGCAGCGGGAGCAACACGCATTGTGTCTGGATCAATCTTGAAAGCGGAAATCGGAGTCTCGGGATCCATAACCTGCTTAGCGCAGACGATGACGTTCAGTGCCAACAGTGGTCTCCCGAGGATTGTTACCAACCAGCCGATGCGCTCTTCCGAGGTCCGCGAATGCCGATCCCTACGGTGCGCCTCGACCATCCGGAAATATAGCACCACGTCGTATGGGTGTCAACGTAGCGGAAGCGACGGTTGGGTTGTATCTGCGGTCAGTATGTCGACTATTGTATGAGCGTATCGCCGTACGGAGGTTAGAAAAAGACCAGCTTCGGACGAATTCCTACATCGGTTGTCGGCGCTAATAACAAGCCGAATTGGGCCGGTACAAGAGCAAGTCGGTTGGTCCGTAGACTTGACAGAACTCAAAATAGTATTGGAAAATGCCCAAGTCCTATCCGAGGTGGGTGCTGAGCCTAGCGTCGAAGGACTGACTCACACGAAACAAAGTGTGGAGGGAACCAGATGGTCAACACCGTTCTCGGACCACGGACTCAGAGACCCACCGGCTCAGGCATTGTCCCCAATTCGACCGCAGCCTGTCCGCGTTGCCATGCCGGCCTTTTGAAGACCTACGACGAGCCGCGATGCTTTCAATGCGGGTATGTCGACTACGAGTATACAGCGCCGAAAGCCAGCGAGAGGAGCCTGCTCAGCTCTGCAACTCGCTTCGTATTGCGGTACAAGGGCGACTTCGACAGGCTCGAGGGCACGCTGACCGACATCGAGCTCAAGCGCGTCAGCAACCGAACGGTCCTTGGAGTAACCTGCCCCTTCTGCACGCTCCCTATGGACCAGTCCCCACCGTCGGGAGGTCGGCGATCGGCGAACAAGAAACGCTATCGCTGTAAGCGAGGTCACCGGGTCTCGCTCATCGAGGACGACGCTGGCGCCGTGGGCTGGAAGTAGTCTCCTTCTCAGGCTTTTTGTCTACCTTCCGGGTTGCCTTCCTACCACGAA
>JAQBTI010000346.1 GCA_027624995.1 Chloroflexota bacterium | reverse complement strand
CGCAGCGATTTTCTATATGCGCAGCCGTCATTCCTTGAAGGATTCGCGCGTATCCTTGACTTCGGAAACACGCTAAATGTGTACAACGAGTCCGAGACAGGTGAAGATGCAGACGAGACGGCGCTGTGGATGGATTGGGGCATGGTCGGCTCGGAGATGGCAGGAGCCGCTCAGAGATTCGGAGAGCGCGGCATAGGCCAAGACGAATAGAGTAAGTGGCAATGGGGCCAAGGGCAAAAGCAAGAACTTGACGCGAAGACAGAAACAGCCTCCAAGCCCGGAGGCTGTTTCTCTTAGTATGCAGGCTCGCCTAGAAGCGTCCTATTCTGGTCCGATCCCGCCACCGGCCATGCTTGAGCAGTACAACAGTGTGCTTCCAGATGCTGCAGAGCGCATTCTACACATGGCCGAGGAGCAGCAGTCTCATCGCATATCGCTTGAAAAAACGGTAGTTGGCGGTGATTCTAAGAGGGCCTACATCGGTCTTGGAGCAGGCTTGACAGTTGCCCTCACTGTTATCGTGGTAGCTGGAGGTCTCATAATTAAGGGTCACGACTGGGCAGGTGTGACGATAGCTGGAATCGACCTCGTTAGCCTTACCGCGGTTTTCGTATACGGTACACGCAGCAGACGGGCCGAGCGCGAAGGAAAAGCCCAGTCCATAGGTCAGCAACAGCGTCGCCGCAGATAGAACGAGCTCAGCGATCCTCTGTCCACTCGAACACGGCTGAAAGACAGTCGATCATATCGATTACCTGATCGACCCCTTGACAAGACCGAACATGTGTGCTAATCTCACTTCAGTAACTTAAAGCAACACGCTCCGAGACGGAGCCGCAAGTGTGGGCGAAGAAGCCCCCGAGATTTCGGGGGCTTTTCTTTTGACTCAGACATCCGCGCCGGCAGACTCCAGACCCCACGCCGCAGGGACCGCGGTCGACGGGCTTACTGAAAAACGGTCGATGCACATGGACCTCCTGGAGCGAGAGGTCATCGCGCCCGACACGTACCGGGTGACCATCGCCGCAAACGAGAAGGTGCGCCAGCCTCCCGAGCTGGACTTCGCCGGAATCTCCACCGAGAACTACTTCAAGAATCCCGTCGTCATGTGGGCCCACGACGTAGTCGGCCGGTCGCCCTCGGGCGGCCTACCCATCGGCCGGACCCTGGCACTGGACTGGAAGCCCGGCCGCGGGCTGGTGGCGGACTTCGAGTTCCTGAGCGACGACCCCTTCGCCCACCGTGTACGAAACGCTTGGGACAAGGGCTTCCTCCGGGCGGCGTCCATCAGTTGGGCGCCGCTGGAGAGCGGACCCTCCAAGGACGGCGGCCGTCGCGACACCAAGGCCGATCTGCTGGAGTGGTCTATCGTGTCGGTCCCGGCTGATCCGGAGGCGCTCAGGAACAGCCACCGGCTCATGCTCGACGCCTTTCTGTCGGAGGACGAGCAGACCGACGCCGTCCAAGACCGCGACGAGCTTACGGAGGCGCTATTGTTGCTCGCCGCCTTCGCGGGTCGGATGAAGCCGACCGCTCGTTCGAGGGCTGACCCTACCCCTGGCCTCGAAGACTCGATATGGGCTTAATCGGCGAACAAGGACTGGACAACACTCGGAACAAGGAGGAACAACGATGCCAACGGCTGAGATGGAAGCGATCAAGAAGGAGCTGCAGGAGATCAGCGGCTTTGTCCGTGACCGGATCGATCCCGTGACCCGGGAGGTCGACCTGCTAAGAGGGGAGTCCGAGCGGCTGAAGGAAGCGGTTCTGAAGATCCAGCAGCTCGACCGCGCACAGCGCAGGGACGCGGTGATGAGGCACGCGGACGAGCACTCTTCCGTGGTGGTGCCCGAGGGGCCGTACGCCGGGATGGACATCTTGGACCTGGCGCTGCTGAGGCGCTTCGCGCATTCCCAGCGTCGTGAGTCGTTCGGACCGGCCTGGGTCGAGCGGGCGGAGGGGGCCAAGCGGACGCTGGCCGCCGGCCTGACGCCGGCGACCATCCAGGCGTCTCACCAGACCTCGGCGCGAAAGCTCGAAGACTGGTACACCGTCGACCGGAAGCCTACCGGGCAGTTCGAGGGATTCGGGCGATCCGTCCTCCAGGCCCTAACCAGGGCCGCCATGGACAGCACGACGGCGGGCTCGGGCGACGAGCTGGTCGCGACGCTGGAGGCCAGAGAGCTGTGGATGGACGTGAACCTCCAGACGATGGTCGCGCCGCTCATCCCGACGTTCCCGATGCCGTCGAACCCGTTCGACATCCCGCGCCAGCTCGGCGACGTTAATTTCTACCCCGGCACTGAAAACGTATCCTCGACGTCGACGGCGGTCTCGACCGGCAAGGCGACCCTGACCGCATACGAGCTGGTGGGCCAAATCCCCTACTCCTTCACGCTCGAGGAGGACTCGGTCGTGGCACTCCTTCCCGAGATCAGGGCGGGACTGGTCCGCAACGTGGCGGAGGTGCTGGACGACATCATCCTGAACGCGGACACGACGGCCATGAACAGCATCAACGCGGACGGCGCGACCATCACGACCAGCGACGCCGGCAAGGCCCATTGGCTGGTCGGCTACGACGGCATCTTCCACCTGCCGCTGGTGGACAACACAGGCCAGCGCAACGACCACAACGCCGCCGTCTCCGATGACATGTTCAACGAGATCCGCGCCAAGCTAGGCAAGTACGGCGCGAGGCCTTCGCAACTCGTCTGGGTAATGGACGTCAACACCTTCATAAGGGCCCAGTCGATCAGCGAGTTCCGGACGATGGACAAGCTTGGGCCGAACGCCACGCTGCTCACCGGGATGCTGGGCGCCATCGAGGGGATCCCGGTCATCGTGTCCGAGCAGATGAGGCTCGCCGATACCGACGGCAGGGTGACCGACGCCGGCAACGTGACCGATACGGGCAGGCTGCTGATCGTCAACCGGACCCAGTGGGCGCAGGGCTTCCGCCGCGAGCTGACCATCGACGTGGACCGGGACACCCAGAAGCGGCAGACGGTGGTGACGGTGAGCTTCCGTCACGCGCTGACGGAGCGCAGCGGCACGCGGTCGAGCGCGACCCACACCGCGCTCCAGTACGACATCACAGGCGTCGCCTAGCGAGAGACGGCTAAAGGGCCCCGGGGGCCGGTGGACCGGCCCCCGGGGTATAGGAAGGAGAATCAGAAAA
>JAQBTI010000345.1 GCA_027624995.1 Chloroflexota bacterium | reverse complement strand
GTGTCTGATGCCTACATGCTGGGAATCGCCCCGCCGACTCAGCGCCCCCGCATGGACGAGTCGCTGGGTGTGATAATGCGCCTGCTGAGAGAAACGGAACCCATCACCCACGAGTCCGACTGGTTCACCCTCCGAGAGGCGCGCATACACCTCAGGCCGTACACCCAACCCCACTTTCCGATCGCGGTGGCCGCCGCCCAGTCACCCTCAGGGATGCTGCTGGCCGGAAAGCACGGCACTGCCGTACTGTCGGTGAGCGTCCTAAGGGGCGGCTCGGTTTCGACCGATCTCAAGGAGTTCTGGAAGATCGCCGAGCAGACCGCCGAGGAGCATGGCAACACGATGGATCGCAACGAGTGGCGGGTAGTGATGCCGGTGTACATCGCCGAGAGCCGCAAGGAGGCGATCGAGCAGGCGAGAATCGGAGCCGCCCGGTTCCAGCGCGACTACTTCGAAGACACTATGGGGTTCGAATCCGTGTTCGACGGACCGGCCGAGGGTATCATCGACGCCATGGCGGATCAGGGCGCCTGGTGCGTGGGCACTCCCGATGACCTGGTGGCCGCGATCAAGCGGTTGGATGAGTCCAGCGGCGGCTTCGGAGGCTTCCTGATACAGGCCACCGAGTGGGGCACACGAGAACAGGTCCTCCGTAGCTACGAACTCATAGCTCGCTACGTGATGCCGGTCTTCCAGGGATCCCTCGTGAATATGGAAGCATCTCAGAAGTGGGCCGCTGAAAAGCGGCACGACCTGATGGCCCTGCGAACGAAGTCCGTGGAAAAGGCGACCAAGGACTACAAGCAGACCCGGTAGGCAAATCCGCGAAAGGGGTCCCGAATGCCCAGGATGACGGGCGGCCAGGCACTTGTGAAGTCGCTCCACCGAGAGGGTGTGCGGGTCATATTCGGACTGCCCGGCGTCCAGCTCTACCACGCGCTGGACCCCTTGTACGATGAGCCGGATATCCGATTCGTCAACACAAGGCATGAGCAGGCCACGACATACATGGCGGACGGATACGCTCGCGCCGGTGGCAAGGTTGGTACAGCGCTGGTCGTCCCAGGACCGGGGCTTCTCAACGCCTCTGCCGGAATAGGCACGGCGTACGCTGCGTCATCCCCAGTGCTTGTCGTGTCGGGTCAGATCGA
The DNA here is from genome assembly GCA_027624995.1 of Chloroflexota bacterium. Lineage (GTDB taxonomy): Bacteria > Chloroflexota > Dehalococcoidia > Lucifugimonadales > CATQGZ01 > CATQGZ01. Next base: position 2,030 of record JAQBTI010000345.1, on the reverse strand, counting down.
ACGCGACCTGATCGGCGTGGAGCGTGGTGTCCTCCACGAGGTCCACGATCAGCTAGACGCCATCAGGCCCATAACCAAATGGGCGCATCGCGTGCTGGACCATCGTCAGGTGCCCGAGGCTGTCCACGAGGCCTTTTACCAGCTCAACTCGGGGCGTCCGCGGCCCGTTGAGATCGAAATACCCCCGGACACCCTGGCTGAAGAGGCTTCGATAGATCTGGTTGAGCCCGGAGGTTACTCCCGACCAGCAGCAAGCGCGGAGAGTATCCGTGAGGCCGTCCGGCTCCTAGCTGCGTCGACAAACCCGATTATCTGGGCCGGCGGTGGGGCCGTTTCGTCAGAGTCTTCCGACGCTCTGCTCCAGGTCGCCGAGTATCTCCAGGCCCCGGTTGTGACCACCCCCGAGGGCAAGGGGGTCGTGTCGGACCGACATTACCTGGCTCTCGGAGCACATCAACTACGCGACGATCCGCTGGCTGAACAACTCAAGTCTTGCGACCTGGTGCTGGCGGTGGGTACCAGACTTGCGACGATGGGCTACCTCAGCGGACAGCAGATCGTCCAGATCGACATCGACCCTGAGGAGATAGGCCGCAACCACGAGAACACCTTCGGGCTTGTCGGCGACGCCCGGAAGACCCTGGAGGATCTCTTCAAGCTACTCACCGCGGCTGGTCCCGCGAGGCCGAGCAGGCGTCTTGAGGTCGAGGAGATGAAGACCCGACGTGCTGAAAAAGCGATTCGGGTCGAGCCCCAGGGCGCCTTCCTGAACGCGATCAGATCGGCGCTCCCTGAGGACGGCATTCTCGTCCCGGGCATGACCCAGGTCGGCTACTATGCCCGGCCGAATTTCGAGACCTACCATCCGCGGACGTTCCTGACGTCTTCCTACTTCGGCAACCTGGGGTTCGCGTACCCGGTGGCGCTGGGCGCCAAGGTCGCGATGCCCGACCGGGCCGTCGTGGCCATCTCGGGCGACGGCGGCTTCCTGTTCAACTCCCAGGAGCTTTCGACTGCGGTCCAGCACGGTATCAACGTAGTGGTCGTCGTCTTCGACGATGGCGCTTTCGGCAACGTGCTCAGGGACCAGGCCAACCAGTTTGGCGGACGGACCGTCGGCGCCGAGCTCCACAATCCCGACTTCGTCAAGCTGGCCCAGGCCTATGGGGTCAACGGGGTCAAGGCCGGCGGCCCGGACGAGCTCGAGTCCGCTCTGCGAGACGCTCTTGCGCTGGATGCGCCGACGCTTATACACGTGCCCGTGGGGCCGATGCCGCTACCGTTCTAGCTTGGCCTCGACCGTCGCGACATGACCGCCACGGCCCTCGTGTTGGTGCTGCTGTCCGCGGTGGCGCACGCCAGTTGGAACTTCCTTCTGAAGCGGGGGCACGACCAGGAGGCCTTTGTCTGGTGGATACAGGCCTCGATAGCGGTCATGTTCCTCCCGGTGGCGGTCGTCATCGCGGTCGTGGACCCTATGGAGAGCCGGGGCTGGCTGTACGTCGTTGGGACGGGCATATTGCACGCCTTCTACTTTGTGCTCTTGGGCCGCGGCTATGCTCGCGGCGACCTGTCCCAGGTCTACCCCATAGCTCGGGGCACCGGGCCTGTCCTGGTTCCGGTACTGGGGGTCGTTCTGCTGGACGAGTCGATCTCGGCGCAGGCGCTCACCGGCATCGTCGCCGTCATCGCGGGCATATTCGTCGTGTACTGGTCGGGGCGACTTGCGCTGCTGTTTAGCCATCCGCTCATGTTCTTGAGGGAGCCGGCCACTCTCTACGCCTTTGCGACGGGCCTGTTCATCGCTACCTATTCGGTCTGGGACAAGGTTGGCGTGAGGCACGTTGCCCCGTTCCTCTATATGTACCTGATGGCTCTCGGCACCGGCATTCTCCTTACGCCATACATGGTCAGGACTCGAGGTCTCGCCGCGATGCGAGGCGAGTGGACCGCCAACTCGCAACTGTTAGCAACCAGCAAAAGTGGGACAGTTTGGAAGTCGAGAGATCAGGCGCTGGATGGAGGTCTGG
>JAQBTI010000344.1 GCA_027624995.1 Chloroflexota bacterium | reverse complement strand
CGCCACCGCCCCCGAATATCGCCACCGAGTCCCCCGGCCGTACGCGGGCCGTGTTGAGCACTGCCCCTGCTCCGGTGAGCACGGCGCACCCCACGATTGAGCTGACGTCTGTGGGGTGCTCTTTCGACATTCGGACCACCAGTTCGGAGTCGACTAACACGTCCTCGCCCCAAGTGTAGACCTGCCCGTGGACCAGCTCCTCCCGGTACGTTACGCCGCACGGCACCGGCTCCGACCTTCCCTTTATCGGCGTCCTGGGGACCCATGTCACGATGGCGTGGTCGCCCTCGGCAAGGTGGCCCACGTCCCGACCGACGTGGGTCACGATTCCTGCACCTTCGTGGCCGAGACCCAGGGGACGCTGCACGTCCGGCCGATGCATGTGGTGGAGCTGGGAGTGGCAGACCCCGCTGGAGAACAGTTTGACGATCACCTGGTCAGGCCGCGGGTCCGGGACCTCGATCTCGTCGATAATCGGACGCTGGTCTAAGGCCAGTTGTATGGCGGCGCGAGATTTCATGCTCAGGGTTTCCCTGCCGTGCTGTTTGGGCTAACGACCGGCCAGATGGCAATAGTACGCCGCGTATTTCAACACCGTCAATCCGGCTCCACGTTGAGGATATGCCGCCGTTGCAAAGTGGGCCTGTCGGGTATAGGCTCTGACTCTGGCCCGGCTGATTAGAGGAGACGACCATGCTGATTATCGACGGCGACTATCCGATGGCGGGAGGCGCCACACTCATCCAGCGCGACCTGACCCTGCCCATCGACAAGGTTCGCAGCGCGGAGCCCCTGGAACCGCAGTCTCCTGGACGGCCCGACAATGCGACCATGGCCAGTCTACCGGAACTGAGGCGGGGAAGCGTGGCGGCTGCTATCGTCAAGGTAGGAGCCTGCATCCTTCGCGACGGACATCCACATGGTGAGGTTCGCAGCGATGATCTGGCGTACGCGAGGGCGCAAGGCGAGATGGCCTACTATCGCATACTCCAGACCAGGGGCGAGGTGCGATTGCTGAAGACGAGCCGCGACTTTACCGAACACATGCAGGTCTGGTCTGAAACTGAAGACCATGACGACCTGCCGGTGGGATTCGTGCTGGGCATGGAGGGGGCGGACCCGATTCTATGGCCTGATCAGGTCCACGAATGGTACGAGGATGGGCTGCGTGTGGTCAGCCTGTCGCACTACGGCTTCAGCAGGTACTCGCACGGGACCGGAACGGGCACAGACGGGGGCCTTCTAAACGGCGCCGTAGACCTGCTGAAAAACATGGACTCTCTGGGCATGATCCTCGACGTATCCCATACATCGGATGAGTCCATACGCCAGGAGTTGGACAACTTCTCGGGCCCTGTCTTATCGACGCATCAGAACTGCCGGACCATAACTCCGGGAGAACGACAACTATCCGACGAGTTGCTTCGTCAAATAATCGACCGCGGCGCGGTGATGGGGCACTCGATGGACGCGCACATGCTCTGGCCGCCCGGGGTGGACTGGCAGAACCTCCCTGAGACACCGCCGTTCGCGAAGGAGGACGTGACGCTGGAAGACTTCGTCGACCACATCGACCATGTCAGCCAGATGGCCGGAAACACCCTGCACTCGGCCATCGGCGGCGACACCGACGGTCAGGGCGGAGCAGGCAACGCGCCGCTGGAGATCGACACGGTAGCTGACTACCAAAAGGTGGCCGAGGTAATGGACAAACGCGGCTACAAGCAAGAAGACATCGAGAATGTGATGTACCGCAACTGGCAGCGCTTCTTCGAGAAGTCGCTACCGGACTAGCTAACCTCCAAAACTCGTCCGACTTTCGCATTATTAAATAGCAAATCAGGAGGCAGAGATGCTGATTATCGACGGCGACTATCCCATGGCCGGAGGAGCGATTCGCTCGCAACGTGACCTGACTCTACCGATCGAGCAGGCGCGGGCCGCATCTCCAGATTTCGCCTCAAGCGCCGGACGGCCAGACAGTGGGATCATGGCGACGATCCCGGAAATGAGGAAGGCGGAAGTGGCCGCGGCGATCGTCAAGGTTTTGGGCTGTATTCTGCGCGACGGGCACGCCCACGGAGACGTCAGGACGGACGAGCTCTCGTACGCCAACGCCCAGGGACAGCTTGCCTACTACCGTATTATGCAGGCCAACGGCTACTTCAAGATGCTCAAGACGCGGGGCGACTTCAGCGAGCACATGAAGGTCTGGTCGGAAGCGGACAACCGCGACGACCTACCGGTCGGCTTCGTGTTAGGCATGGAGGGCGCCGACCCCATCGTCTGGCCCGAACAGGTCCACGAATGGTACGAGGACGGGCTCCGTGTGGTCAGCTTGTCGCATTACGGCGTCAGCAGATACTCGCATGGAACAGGCACGGGCACGGACGGTGGTCTGCAGGGCGACGCTATCGGTCTGTTGAGAGAGATGGACTCCCTGGGAATGATCCTGGACGTCTCCCACACGTCCGATGAGTCCATACGGCAGGAGCTGGACAACTTTACCGGCCCCGTAATATCCACGCATCAGAACTGCCGGGCGATAACCCCGGGAGAGAGACAGATACCCGACGAGCTCCTCCGGCGGATAATCGACCGAGGAGCGGTGATCGGGCACTCGATGGACACGTGGATGATGTACCGCGAAGGCGTGGACTGGGCGAACATTCCCCCAAGGCGGGACATCTTCCCTGAGACGGCGGTGACACTGAGTGACTACGTTGACCACATCGACCATGTCAGCCAGATGGCGGGCGACTCGCTGCATTCGGCGATCGGCGGTGATACCGACGGCCAGGGTGGAGCCGAGGGTGCCCCGTATGAGGTCGATACCGTATCCGACTATCAGAAGGTGGCCGAGATTATGGACCAGCGCGGCTACAAGCAGGAGGACATCGAGAACGTGATGTACCGCAACTGGCAGCGGTTCTTCGAGCAGTGGCTACCCGAATAGGCGTGGAGTCGAGTCATGAACAGGGTACACGACATGGGTGGCGTTCACGGTTTCGGCCCGGTGGAGCCCCAAGAAAACGAACCTGTCTTCTATGAGGAGTGGGAAGGCCGGATGTTCGGTCTGATGGTCTCGGCCGGTCGAGGCTATTTCTCACGAGCAGCTATCGAGAGTATCGAGCCGGCGACGTATCTATCGTCGAGCTACTATGAAAAATGGATGATGGCGCTCGAGAAGGTCATGGTGGCAAAG
>JAQBTI010000343.1 GCA_027624995.1 Chloroflexota bacterium | reverse complement strand
ACGCGGTCGCCGGGCTGATCGACCGGGCCAGGTTCGACCATCAACTCAAGCTGGAGAGATTCAAGCATCTTCTGGAACAGCATGTGGACCTGGCGGCCCTCTACGATAGGCTCGGCCTGAGTAACTGACCGTCCGGCCCACGTTCTCAAAGTAACACTGCATCATAACGGTCGGCTTCGGTTACCTACCGGTCCGTGTTCTGCAGGCCAGGCCCCTGGTACCCACCGTCCAGGAAAGACCAGAGCGCTGCCGTGGCCTCGTCCGTGGCGCGAACGGCTGATGACTCGTCGGCCTCGTCGGACACCAGGGCCTAGCGACCCGTCAAGTTAAGGCATACCTACCACAGCGTCATCGAGTCGGCGAACAGTTGCCTAAGCTCCGTCGCCCCGACCGGGCGCGGCGATAGCTTTAGCACGCGATGTTGCGGCAGCGCCCCGGCTACCAGGTCATCCAGATCGTCGGTCGAGTATCCGACGCCTTCGAGGCCGTTCGGCATGTCGAGTTGGCGCATCAGGCCGATGATTGCGTCGGCCAGCAAGTCGCCCGCATCCTCCGGACTGGCGCCCGAAACATCCGCACCCATCAGGCGGGCGGCGTGAAGGTGCCGAGCCGGACTCGTTGGCGCCGTGAACCGGAAGACGGCCGGAGCGTTCAGTACAACCGACATCCCGTGTGGACACATGGAGACGGCCGGGTAGCCTTCGACCTTGAAGTCTAAACCATGCGCCATGCCCGACACCGGGTACGACATGCCGTGAGGCAGATGACAGCCGGCGTTTCCAAAGCCGACACCGGCAAAGGTAGCTGCCAGGAGCATCTGGCTGCGCGCCTCGTGGTCGTCCGGGTCATTTGCGGCACGTACCAGGTTCTGCGAGACCATTTCGATCGCCCGAGTCGACCAGACATCGCTGATCGGGTTCGACCCCTGGTATGCCGGCCTCAATAATGGACTATCCGGCGCGCCTCGCTCGTTGTAAGGCATCGCCGTAAGAGATTCCAGTCCGTGGCTCAGGACATCGAAGCCGCTGCTCGCCGTAACCATCCTCGGCAAGGTGCGTGTATTGTCCGGATCGACGATTCCGATACTCGGACGTAGGTACCTGTGGGCGATCCCAGTCTTGGCCTTCATCTCCACGTAATCGAAGATGGCCACTCCTGTCGTTTCACTCCCGGTACCCGAAGTTGTGGGTACCGCGATAAGGGGCTTCAATGGCCCCGGCACTGGCAGGCCCTGCCCAACCGGAGCGTTAACGTAGGCGAAAAGGTCAGCGGGATGGGTGGCATACAGATTTGCGGCCTTGGCGGTGTCGATGCTGGACCCGCCGCCGATCCCGACGTAGCCGTCGAAGCCACCGTCAGTCGCGAAAGCTATCGCTTCTTTGAAAGAAGAGTCAGTCGGCTCGATGTGGACTTGATCGAATAGAACGGCATCTACGCCCGCGTCTCGCAGAGAGCGTATGGCGACAGCAACGGGCTCGCTGTCAGACAGATTGGGGTCCGTCACCACCATCACCCGCCTGGCCCCGAGCCGGTGGGCGTCGTAGCCAACCTCGCGGGTAACTCCCGGCCCGAACTTGATACTGGAGGTATCTATCGAGTAAGCGGTTTCGAGAGGTTGACTCATGGCGTTGGTCTTTACCATCCCCCACCTTGCGGGAGAAGGCTAGGGTTGGGTTCCATTACGGCCGATAGCTGATAGCTAACCCGCCACAGTCGCCACAGCTTCCAGGACGGCCTTGGCCTCCCGGATGACGGCGGTGTACTCCTTTAGGACCTTGCTGCTGTTCAGGACCGTCGGCCTCGATGTGTCCCTGTAGTCGCCGCGCAGCTCCAGGCGGCCCAGGAAGTTCAGGTCCATCTCCTTCGCCAGGTCCTCTCCGGCACCGGAGCCGAAGACATCCCCGGAAAAGTTTTCGACGACGCCCAGTACCTTGAGTTTCAGCTTGCGTATCATGTTGATTGACCGCTTGGCGTCGATCTTGGCCAACTCTTGCGGAGTCGTTACTATTATGAATCCGTCGAGGTCAAGGGTCTGCATGACCGTAAGAGGCGCGTCCGAGGTCCCGGGCGGGAGGTCGACGATTAGGTAGTCCAAGTCGCCCCATTCGGTAGACTGCACTAGCTGTTTGATGGCGTTGTGGACCATCGGACCCCGCCAGATGATGGCCTCCTCTTCGTTCTCCTGGAAGAAGCCCATGGACATGACCTTAACGCCGAACTGCTCCGATGGGATCAGCTTGTGGTCCTCGCCCGCCATCGGCCGCTCGGAAACCTTCATCGCCCGCACGACGTTCGGGCAGTCTATATCCACGTCGAGAATGCCGACCCGAGCTCCTTCTTGTGCCAGGGTCACTGCCAGGTTCACGGCAACCGTTGTCTTGCCGACCCCGCCCTTGCCGCTGTAGACGCCTACCTTGTGAGTGATCCGAGAGAGCGCGTCGGTGATGTTGCGCCTCTGCTCGAACTGGCGCTTCATCGCCTCGATTTTGGCGCGCGCCTGGGCCGCTTGCGGATTGACGGGTTGTGGTTGGGTCATCTAATGCCTCTGAGAATGATTGGGCAGACCAGACGCCAGTCCGCGGATTCGAACGTCGCCGTAAAGCTGATGCGGCAGACCTAACAAACGTAGGGGCGGGGCTTCAAACCCTGGCGGTCCCCAATTGACCGACCTTACGGCCGTCCAGCTCGGGTCGACCGGATGCGGTTAACGATTCAGTCGGAAAACGGTGGCTCAGTCCAGTCCGAGCTGCTTCTTGCCGTCCTCGGATATCAGATCGGGCGTCCACGGAGGATCGTAGACCATCTCGACAGTTACATTGTCTACGGCCTCTATCTCCGCTACCCGCCACTCAGCCTGCTGGGCGATGTACGGCCCCATACCGCACCCGGCAAATGTTAGCGTCATCTTGATGTCGACGTCGCCGCCATCGACCTGGAGGTCGTACACCAGCCCAAGGTCGACGACGTTGACGGGGATCTCGGGATCGAAGACATCCTTGAGGGCCTCGAGGACCTCTTCTCGCGTAAGTGTCGCTGTCTCAGCCATGTATTCGTGCCTCCAAATCTAGTCGAGCGAGAACTCTGGAATCCTCCTAATTTTAGTCATAATCTATGCCTCCGGTCAATTTCCGCGACTAGATCAGTCTCCAACGAGGTTACGTCAATAGGTGTGTAAACGACATCAGGCGGCGACCTCCTCAACGATAGCCTC
>JAQBTI010000342.1 GCA_027624995.1 Chloroflexota bacterium | reverse complement strand
CGAGAACGCTGATATCAGTTCAGCCGACCTCACCAACGCTGTCCTCTCCAACGCTAATCTCCACACCGCCACCCTCGTCCAGGCCAATCTCACCGGCGCTGACCTCACAGGCGCCGACCTCACCGGCGCCGACCTCACCGGTGCCGCTCTCACCGGCGCCACCCTCGAAGATGCCCTCCTCCGCGACGCCGACCTCACGGGGGCCAACCTCGAAGGTGCCGTCCTCCGCGACGTCGTCCTCGCCGGCGCCAAGCTCGAAGGGGCCGTCCTCACGGGCGCCAACCTTGAAGGCACCGACCTCCGCGAGGCAAACCTACGAGGTGCCATCCTTCGCGACGTCGCCCTCGCCGGGGCCAAGCTCGAAGGTGCCATCCTCCGCGATGCCGACCTCACCGGCGCCAACCTCGAAGGTGCCGACCTCACGGGCGCCAATCTCGAAGGTGCCATCCTCCGCGACGCCGACCTCACCCGCGCCAGCCTCCCAGGTGTCTTCCTCCGCGCCGCCGACCTCGCAGGTGCCATCCTCCGCTACGCCGACCTCGAAGGTGCCCTCCTTGTCGGCGCCGACCTCCGCGCCGCCGACCTCCGCGATGCCCTCCTCAACCTCGCCAACCTCATCGGCGCCAACCTGACCAACGTCGACCTCAGCGGTGCCAACCTCACCGACGCCATCCTCCGCGACGCCGACCTTGGCAACGCCGACCTCAGTGGTGCCATCCTCGTCCATACCCTCCCCAGCGGTGCCATCACACAACGGCAACTCAACCAAGCGTGTGGAGATGACTCGACCACCTTGCCAGCAGGGCTGACCATCCCAGGCTGCTGAGGGCTCGGGTCAGGGTCGTAGCCTGCGGCCCAGGCCCTGTTGGGGAGCAGCCAGGGTCGCATTCTGATAGTCTCTCCCTCTCGACTTGTTGAGAATGTCACCTGGGGTCCACTCTCGTGGAGAGCGGGTTCGGCCTGACATCGATGAGTGCGAGGGAATTGGGCCGCGTGGACATCCGGCCCAGGACACAGGTTTCATTGTCTAAGTGTTGTTGAACGATTTGAGCGGAAAAGAATAATAAAGATGCCACGTCGATGCTTGATCATGCTGCCATTGTTCGTCCTTCTCTGCTGGACGCTGCCGGCCGGGGCCCAGCAGCCAGCGGCCAACGCACTGAGCGCCAGCGAGGCGGCCGACGGCTGGATTCTCCTGTTCGATGGCCGCACGCTGTCCGGCTTGTTGCCGACGGGAGACGCCGATTGGAAGGTGGAGGATGGGACGATCACCGCGACCATGGGCACGGGGTTTCTCGCCACGCCCAGGCCGTACGAAAACTTCGAGTTCAAGACCGAGGTCTGGATCGACCAGACGGCCAACAGCGGCGTGTTCTTCCGCTGTGGGGAGGGCAATCCCGGTGCCAGGACCTGTTACGAGGCGAACATCTTCGACACACACGCGGAGTGGCCGACCGGGAGCATCAACAACCTCAAGACGTCGAAGCCGAACACGCCGGATACCATCGGAAAATGGAATACGTTTGAGATCCTGGCGGACGGCAACCATCTGACCATCAAGGTGAACGGCCAGACAACCGTAGACGTTCAGGATGAGAGGCTGGCCAGCGGGACGATCGCGTTGCAAGAAGGTGGGGGCGGCGGGATGGGCTTGGTGCGGTTTCGGAACGTCAAGGTCCGGCCCCGGTAGTTCTGTCCGCGGGAACCTCTGTCAGAGCGCGCGGGGAAGGGCGTCAGGCTCGTGGAACGGGCCTTCCCCGCCGCGGTTTTCGCTGCGTGTGGAGCGCTCATTCCCACTTGATTTCTCCAGGCCAGTTCCTGGCATCGATTCGCCTGCGAGATCCTGGAAGCGGCCGGCGTCCGGGCCGACGTTGGTACCATGAGGAGTGCCGAACTCGATCGCCCGGCCAGGCGGCCGGCGTATTCAGTGGTGTCCACCTCCCGACTCGCTGCGGTGCGTGGACGCACTCTCTCTGATTACCACGACGCCTTGACGCGTGATCTCGAGGAAGAATTGGCGTGAGCAAGATTCTGGTCACCGGCGGTGCCGGCTTCATCGGTTCGAACTTCATCCGTATCCTGATCGGGCAGGGCACACACCAGGTCGTCAACCTCGACGCGCTGACGTACGCCGGCAACCTGGAGAGTCTCCACGACGTCGCCGCCGACGAGCGCTACAGCTTCGTCCGCGCGGACATCACCGACGTTCCGGCGATCCGGACGGCATTCGAACAGCACAAGCCCGACATCGTCGTGCACTTCGCGGCCGAGAGTCACGTCGATCGCTCGGTCCTCGACGCGACCGCGTTCGTGAACACGAACGTGGTAGGTACGCAGGTTCTGCTCGACGCGTCGCGGGCGAACTCCGTTCAGCGCTTCGTTCACGTCAGCACCGACGAGGTCTATGGCAGCCTCGGCCCGACAGGGGCGTTCACCGAGGAGACGCCGCTGGCTCCAAGCTCGCCGTACTCGGCGAGCAAGACGGGCAGTGACCTGTTGGTCCGCGCCGCGTTTCACACGCACGGGTTCCCGTGCGTCACCACCCGGTGCTCGAACAACTACGGTCCGTACCAATTTCCCGAGAAGCTGATCCCGCTGATGATCATGAATGCCCTCGCGGACAAGAACCTGCCGGTCTACGGTGACGGAAAGAATGTCCGCGACTGGATCTACGTGACCGATCACTGCAAGGGCATCCTCGCGGTGATGGAGAAGGGCCGTGACGGCGAGGTCTACAACATCGGTGGACGGTCGGAGAAGCGGAACATCGATGTCGTGAAGACGCTGTTGGCGATCCTCGGCAAGAGCGAGAGCCTGATTACCTACGTCACGGACCGTCCGGGTCATGATTTCCGCTACGCCATCGACAACACGAAGATCCGGAACGAACTCGGATGGGAACCGGATCACACGTTCGAGACCGCACTCCGACAGACCGTGGAGTGGTACGCGTCGCACATCGAGTGGTGCGATCGGGTGCGCAGCGGTGCCTACATGGAGTACTACGAGAAACAGTACGGCCAGCGTCTGGGGTAGCCGGAGGGTTGGCGCTGCCGGACGACTCCTGGCGACAGCACCCGCAATCCGGTCAACTCGAGTGAATGGGTGAGCGCAGCTGCTGGTCTATCCAGCGTCGGCCCGTCCAGCGTCGGTCTATCTGGCGGCTGAAAGCCGTTGCTCGATCTGCGGCAGCGCGTCGAGGACGACCTCGC
>JAQBTI010000341.1 GCA_027624995.1 Chloroflexota bacterium | reverse complement strand
CGGCGTGAAAGGGCTGTCCGGCGTAAACGCGCCGGTGAGCTGTTGACCGATCATGGTCGATGCCGCTTGGCTGACGTGCTGCGCTTCCGCCTGCTGCGTTGTCAGAAGAGCCAGGGCGAGCATCATGGCCGAGAGGATCGGGCCTGACCGAAAAGTGGATAAGCTTGAAGACATCTAAGGAACCTCCAGTACGGGGTACATGCTAGTTGTGGACCCCCTAACCGGCACCCGATTGGGAAGGTTCCCACGTCGCCCAATACGGGGCAGGCAGGGTTCCTCTCACCTCTCGAATAGGTCCTCGTGTTAGCCCGGGCCAAAATTACACACAAGTGCCGGCTGAAAATGTCACACTCGGCGGTCCAGTATGAAGGCCGCGAGGCGCCGAGTGTGAACTCGATGAGCTGAGCGACTTCGAGGCCGATCCCCCACCTTCGCGACTCCACCCATACGTGGGAGGCGCGATGTACCGAAGGGAGAAGCACATGCTGCTCAGACACTATCTAGAACAAGGCATGACGAAGGCGGCGATCGCGCGCGAGCTTGGCGTGAAGCGACGTACGGTCTACCGCTGGATCGAAGCCCGCGAGTTGGACCGAGAGGTCAATGACCGGCAGGTCCAATATGGACCTCGAGCGCCGAAGCGGAGGAAGTTGGATGCCTACAAGAGCATCATCCACGCGCGGTTGGAGGCGTACCCGCACCTGACAGCGAGGCGGCTTTTGGACGAGATCCAAAAGGCTGGCTATGCGGGCGGGTACACGCAGCTCACGGAGTACGTGCGTACGGTCCGTCCCAGACCGCCAGAAGATCCGGTGGTCCGGTTCGAGACACCACCCGGCCAGCAGGGCCAGGTCGATTTCGCTGATTTCCGTCTTCCGTGGGGCAAGCGCTATGCGTTTTTGGTCGTATTGGGCTTCTCTCGCGTGCTGTGGCTCCAGTTCTTCAGCCGGCAGAGGATGCAGGAGGTGTTCGAAGGACTGGAAGGAGCGTTCACGTTCTTCGGCGGCGTGCCCCGAGAGTTGGTGTTCGACCAGATGAAGGCCGTCGTCATCCGTGACGAGCGAGAGGAAGGTGGCCGTGTAACCGAGAACACCGAGTTCGTGCGGTTCGCGAACCATCATGGCTTCCGGATCCGGGCATGCCGGCCGTATCGAGCTCGGACCAAGGGCAAGGTCGAACGACCGATCCGCTACCTCAGGGAGAGCTTCTTCTATGGCCGCACGTTCACGTCGGACTCCGACCTCAACCATCAGGCACGGCACTGGCTCGACCACGTGGCCAACGTACGGATCCACAGCTCGCTCAAGGAACGGCCACTCGACCGCCTCGAGCGGGAGCGAGGCGAACTGAAGCCTCTCGCCCTGCGTCCGTATCGCTCGTATATGCTCCCACCCGGCCCAGCAAAGAAGCAGACCAAAGCAGCATTTCCTCAGATCGACGTCGAGCGTCGGCCGCTCGAGACCTAAAGCGTGACGCCCACATGCGGTCGCCGGACTTCCTCGACACGAAGAAGTATCCCAACGCTACGTTCGAAACTGTCCGACACGTAGTTGAAGGTTCCTGAGAGGGAAAAAGAAATCGTGGTGGCTCCCCTGCCCGATCCGTCCTCACCTCGAACTCCTCGTGCTCGCGCATCAGTGCCGACGGTGACTCTAATGCAGAGTCCCGCTCGCACGGCCCAAGACCAAAGGCGCTAGCCGGCGGTAGCGCTCGAGTCTGTTACGGTAGAGTTTGGTCAGCGGGCACTTCGCGCGGCGTAGGAAAAAGCGAGAACAAAAGGAGGCGCTCATGGCCGTGACCCAGATCCTTTTCATTGTCGGCGCCCTGCTCTTCATGGTGCTGGGTGTCGCCCACGGCGCTTACACTTGGATCGAGCGGACCCGGCCCTTCCGCCTGACACCGCGGAACCCCGAAGTCCGTGATGCTATGAAGGGGAGCACCCTGGCAATTCATCCCTCGACCAATGTGTGGCGCGCGTGGCTGGGATTCAATTTCAGCCACAGCCTGGGGGCGGTGACGTTTGGCGTGGTGTATCTGATCCTGACGGTAAGCGATTTCTCGGTGATTACCGCGAATCTCCTACTGCTCGGACTACCCGTGATCGTCTCCGGAATCTACTTGGTCCTGGCGATACGCTACTGGTTCATCATCCCGCTCGTAGGGATCGCACTTGGCTTTGGCTGCTTTATGATGGGAGCACTGTTGAGCCTCTAGGCCTCACGCCCCCGTCCTCCGTAAGAAGCCCAATCCACGAACGAGCCAGAAAACGCGGGCCAATAACGACAAACACCCGCCTCACTCCAGAACGGCATCGGTGCCTCCCAAGGCTTGTCCGTCCTCACCTCGAACTCCTCGTGCTCGCGCATCATCTCGAGAAACCAGTCGTGGGCTTGTCTGGCCGTGAGAAGAAGCACAGATCGAACAACCCATTGAGCCCCGTCGCGTAATCTGAGAAAGCAAGGTCCGTCCCGTTTCCTTGGGCTGCGGACAGATTAAACCACATATCGGCGTACACATCGTCCTCCGGGACGCCCTCACCCTTAGCGTAAGACAGTCCAAGGTTGAACTGCGGCGAGCTTTCAGGGCATCGGCAAGGCGCTCGACGCGGTGGCTGGTCGGTGCGGCTGGCAGAAAGGCGAGATCCGATCAAAGATGTTTCGTCACACCTACTGCTCGGCCCGGCTACAGACGATTGATGGTGGTGCGCCCGTATCGCCCTTCACTGTGGGCAAGGAACCACAAGTCACATAAAACCTTACTGGCACTTCGTCTTACCTAGTGGAGCCAGCCGGGATCGAACCGGCGACCTCTGGCTTGCAAAGCGGTGGAAGGGTGCCGTACCGCTGCGGGTCTATTTCTGTTTTATGGCTTAGATACGCCGTTTACGACGGATTCCGGCTCAATGCGGTAGCGGCCAGCGGCGGTGCCCAGCGGTGGGGTTTGTCACCGCTACTGGCACCACTAACCCTCCAACTCCTCAGCCAGCCTTCACGAGCGAGTCCGGCCGCTTATCTGCCTCGTCTCGATCACGTCATAGGTGTTTGGGGGTCAACTTCCGAGGATGTAGTTGTCCTTCGGCTTATACAGGGCTGCGTCGAGGGCCGCGATGATGTGACCGATCCAGCCAAGAAGAACGAACCACAGGGCAAAGGAAAAAAAGAAGATGAAGACGGCGGAGAACAACCTCCCCTGAATCAGTTGCCCCAGGCCAGGTA
>JAQBTI010000011.1 GCA_027624995.1 Chloroflexota bacterium | reverse complement strand
TGTGAGCCGGTTACATGGGTGTAGATCTGGGTAGTCGCCGGGCTGGCGTGGCCCAGCAGTTCCTGTACGACTCTCAGGTCCGCGCCGCCCTCCAGCAGGTGGGTCGCGAAGGAGTGTCGCAGCGTGTGTGTATGGACCCCAGAGCCCAGACCGACCTTGCCGGCGTACTTGCGCACCTTAAGCTGGATGCTCCGCTGGCTGAGCCGTCCCCCAAGGCGGTTGAGGAACAGGGCCATTCCGCTGTCGGGTCCGGCTAGCTTGGGACGCAGCTCCTGGAGATAGAGCATCAGCGCGTCCCTGGCCGAGTTGCCCATAAGCACGATCCGCTGCTTCGAGCCCTTGCCGGTGACCCGGACCTCCCTGGTCTGAAGGTTCACTTCGGAAACATTCAGGCCGCGGGCCTCACTGACCCTGAGTCCTCCGGCGTAGATGAGTTCGAGCAGAGCCCTGTCGCGCGGTCCGAGGGGCTCGGACGTCTCGGGCGCCTGGACCAGACGCTCGGCTTCGTCCTGTGACAGGAAACGCGGCAGGCGTTTATCGAGCTTCATGACGCCCCGCTTGGGCAGGGGATCGGCCTCGAGAACGCCCTGTCGGACCAGCCACGCGAGGAATGTTCGAAGCGTGCTGAGCTTGCGGGCGACGCTCGTCCGGACGTAGCCAAGGTCGATCAGCCACGAGAGGTAGCTCCGGAGCGCGGCGCGGTCCAGGTGGTCCGGCCCGGCGATGCCGGACAGAACCATGTGGTCGTATAAGGGCTGAATGTCGGTCCGGTAGTTACGGACCGTCAGCGGGGCGAGGGACTTTTCGGCAGTGAGGTGCTCCTCGAACCGGCCCATGAGCTCGTTCCAGGCTTGTTGGTCCATGGGAACAAAGATAGTCCGGTCTCTCCGAGAGTCAAAGCTGATGATGGAGCCGTATTCGGGCGGATTGGAGGGCCCTTTCCAACTCTCCCGGGTCGGGGAAGAGAACGAGCAAAGAGTCACAATATCTGCGACCTCGTCGTGTACAGTGGCCACGCCCACCGGATTGGCGAACAGGACGTACCGGGATGTGATCGCCATCGCGGCTCTCTTCGCGATCCAGGGGGAGAGGTTGTACCTAGACCGAGTACCCAGCGGGCCGCCGTCTCCGACGAGAGAACAAGGTCCGGCCTGTAAGTGCCAAAGCCACCAGGCTTGCGAGAAGCCACAGTCCCCACCACGTGATCGCCGGTATCGGGTTTACCTTTGGTGGGGTTGTCAGGATAACGGACAAGAAACCCTCAGTCAGGGTGTACCCTTCGCTCGTTAGCTCTCCCGCGGCCGTGTGGCCGACGTTGCCGAGAAGCGAGTAGGAGCCTCCTCTGGCCGTTGCCGTGTTCCCTGCGCCCGTAGTAGACCAGGATAGATCGAAACCGTCGGCCGTTTGTGCGATAGCTACGCCTCCGGCAAGCAGCGCCAGGCCCAAAGCCACAACGGTCGTCACGCCTGTCAGACGCCCCGTCTTCGTTCCTTCCACGATCCGGCTCAAGACGATGTTAGGTCTCACTGTCCGCACCTAGTAGGGTGATCGCAGTGGATTACCCAAAAGCCGCTGTCTGACGAAAAGCCGATGAGTGGTAGCCCATGCTTGACCACTGCAGTTGCGGACCATGCGCCGACTCCGTTTCGGCCATCGACAATAGTGGTGGTCGAGGTTGAGCAGGTAACGTCCTCACAGTGCGCGAGCTTTAGATCCTGGTTGACTGGATCTTGGTAGCTAACTAGTCCCAGACCGTCCTCGCCGAGGGTCATTGACGTTCCGTTCCCGGTAGCGCCGTCCACTGTAGAAACGCTCGCAGTTGAACAAGGTGTATCGTCGCAGTGCGCTACCTTCAGCCCATCATCACCTCTATATGTGATCAGTCCCAGGCCGTCAGGTCCCGTAACAATGGACGTGTCTGGAAACAAGACACTCGTGCTGCCCACGATCGATATTGCAGCACTGCTGCAAACCACATTGTCGCAATGCACGACTTTGATATTGCTGTTGGTTCGGTCGTGATACGCGATTAACCCTCGGCCGTCGGCCCCGACTGTCACGGCAGTTGAGAAGCCAACGGCGCCGACGCTATCAAGTGTTGTGATCGTCGCTGTCGAACATACTGCGTCGTCGCAGTGTGCCACTTTGAGGTCGAAAGCGTTGTCAAGGTGATAGCTAATAAGGCCCAGCCCGTCGCTTCCTATGGCGATTGCGGTGTGGCGCCCTGCGTCCGGCGCGGAGTCTACCGTCGTAGTTGTAATAGTCCTGCAGGCCACATCATCACAGTGGGCTACTTCTAGCCCGCCGACGCCTGCATACGCTATCAATCCCAGACCGTCAGATCCGACTGCTACCGCGATCCACTCCTTGCCGACTTCGATCCTACCTAATTCGGTCACGGTGGTGCGGGTACACTGGACATTCTCACAATGCGCTGTGAACGCTCGGTCGCCGCCATCGCGGACATAGCCAAAAAGACCGAAACCATCCGCACCGATAGCGACAGAGATCGACGCAGGATCCCCGCCATCTAGTTGTGAAAGAGAGAACTCTATTTCCGGCGGGTGTACACAGGACCACGATGAGCTAGTCCAGAAGGGTGCTTGGCCGAAGTCGCACGAGATGTTTCCCAGCGTGTCGGCGCTGGCGGCGGTAGACGCGAATAGGGCGTATGGAACTGCCGTAATCTCGGTCCGCGGCCAGAGGGTCGTGTAGGAAGTATCGTCTGGGCAGCGGACGGCTACCTCCATGTGTCGTTCGCTCCCGTCAAAGACTCCTGCACCAAAATCCACCGGCGTCGTAAACAGTCCATTTCTGACCATGACGCCAATTCTCGTGTCCGCACCCACCTGTGTCCCTACCGAACTGGCGTCGAACAGGCCGAACTGGAAGTCACAGGTCTCGTTAACCGGGAGACCATTCTCATCCTTGAGGTGTCCCTGGTAAGAGAAAGCCGTGCCCAATGGACTCTGGAACGCTGGCAGGGGGGCCGAAAGCCCGCGGGCGAACACCCAACCCGAGGCGGAGACTGCGGTCACCAGTAGGACAGCGGCAACTGCAAGCAGGATGCGAAGCATGGTGGTCCTCCTAGCAGGATCGTAATGCCGTAGGAACGGCGGGTTGGCCCTAAGCCCCTGAGTGGCGGGATTGTCTCATACCAGGGGCAGTAGAGGTATGGTCTTCTTGTCGTAGTCGCCGCACGGCGGCGGACCCTTCACCCAACCGCTCGACCCAACCTCTGCTTGTCGGGACGCCCAGGCGATCTAGAACGGCGGCGGTCAGCCCGTACGCGAGACCGGCCAGATCCACAACACCCTCACTAAATACGTGTTAGGGATGCTCGGGCGGCGACCCCGGGTCTACCCTAACCGTCATATCAGCTAAGAGGCCTAGACGGCGACTTCGACGAGCTCCTCCACCTCGGGCACCGGCCCTTTGAACTCGCAGGCTGTGCAGCGCGCATTGGTACGGCCCGAGGCCAACAGCATCTCGCCGCAGTCCGGGCAGGGCTGAGGAAGGGGCTTTTGGCTAGTCGCGAAGTTACAGGCCGGGTAGCCGGAGCAGCCGTAGAAGACTTTGCCGCCCTTACCCTTGCGTCTCCGCTCCACTATGTCGTTCCGGCACTCGGGGCATTCGACCCCCACCCTGCTCAACAACGGCTTGGAGTTCCTGCATTCGGGGAAGCCGCTGCAGGATAGGAACCGTCCGAAGCGTCCGGACTTGATAACCATCGGCCGCTCGCACTGTTCGCAGACCTCGTCAGTCTCCTCGTCGATCTGGTCCCGGGGCACTCGCTCGGCCTCTTTGATCGCGCGCTCTAACGCTTCGCTGAAGGGTTCGTAGAACTCCTTCAGCATCGGCTCCCATTCCCTCTCGCCGTTTGCGATGTCGTCGAGCTTCTCCTCGACCTGCGCGGTGAAGCCGACTTCCATGATGTCGGCGAAGTGAGTCGTCAGCAGGCCGGTCACGGCAGTGCCCAGCTTGCTTGGCACGAACCGGTTTTGCTCTTTTCGGACGTAGTCCCTATCCAGGATCGTCGCGATGATCGGGGCGTATGTACTGGGGCGGCCGATGCCGTTCTCTTCCAAGGACTTGATCAAGGAGGCTTCTGAAAACCTCGGTGGCGGCTGCGTGAAGTGCTGCTCAGGCAAGACCCCCTTGTTGTTTAAGGGGTCTCCAGTCGCGAGCTCAGGAAGCGGCGCCGAATCCCTATCAGCCTCTTCGTCCTCGTCCTTATCCTCCATGTAGAGGGTCCTGAAGCCCTTGAACTTGAGTACGGAGCCGGTGGCACGGAAAAGGTATACCGTGCCCGATTTCGTGCCTTCAGTATTTATCTCGGCGTTGGTCGAGTCGAAGAGAGCGTCGGTCATCTGGCTGGCCAGCATCCTCTTCCAGATCAGATCGTATAAGCGGTACTGCTCGCTCGTCAGATGGCTTCTGATCGCAGAAGGTTCCCGCGCGATCGAGGTCGGCCTTATGGCCTCGTGGGCCTCTTGGGCGCCCTTGACCTTTCTCTTGTAGAGTCGTGGCGACTTTGGGGCGTACTCCTCGCCGAACGTACGTCTGATGTACGCGGCGGCCTCTGACAGGGCCGAGGAGGCCACGTTGGTCGAGTCTGTCCTCATGTACGTGATGAGTCCTACGGAACCCTCGTCGCCGACGGCGAGTCCCTCGTAGAGCTGCTGGGCGACCTGCATCGTCCTGCGGGCGGTGAACCGCAGCTTTCGAGAGCCTTCCTGTTGCAGGGTGCTGGTGATGAAGGGCGGGGCCGGCTTGCTGCGGGCCTCTCTCTTCTTGACGGCGCCTACGGAGTATTTCGCCCCGTCGAGGTCCTGGACAATCGCATCGGAAGTGCTCGCATCAGGGATCTCCAGTTCACCCTTCTCACCCTGGATCGAGCGCAGACGCGCCTTGAACGCGTTGCCACTCTTCTCCAGGGCCGCGTCAATGGTCCAGTACTCCCTGGGGACGAAGAGGCCGATCTCTTTCTCTCGATCGACGATCAGCCGGAGCGCCACAGACTGGACACGTCCGGCCGAAAGCCCTCGTCTGACCTTGCCCCATAGCAGCGGGCTCAGTTTGTATCCGACCAGCCGGTCCAGGATTCTCCTGGCCTGCTGTGCATCGATAAGGTTCTCGTCCAGCTCGCGAGGGTTCTCGAACGCCTCCGCGATGGCGTCCCGCGTTATCTCGTGGAACACGACTCGACGGACCTTGGACGGATCAATCTTGGCGGCCTTCAGTAGGTGCCACGAAATAGCCTCTCCCTCGCGGTCGGGGTCGGTCGCCAGGTAGACTGTCGTGGCTTCCTTCGCGGCCTTGGATAGGCTGGATACTAACTTTTGTTTGTCCGGTAGGACCGTGTAAGTAGGTTCGAAATGACCGTCACTGATCTCTACGCCCAGTTCGCCCCGCGGGAGGTCCCTAACATGCCCCATCGACGCCTCGGCGGTATAGTTGCTTCCGAGGAAGCGACCGACCGTGCGAGCTTTGGCCGGGGACTCTACGATAACCAGATTTGTTGCCATTTATCCTCACACCGCCTGATATTCGGCGGACGTTTCCTTGAGGCGGATGTAGTTCATACCACCCACCTGTTTTACTAACGATCTGAGCTCCATCATGGCTAGCGCGCCACTTACGGTCGAGGTCTCTAGCCCCGAATTGCGGGTGATTTCGTCGATATGTACGGGGTCGTAGGTCACCCAGCGTAGGACCTGGGACTCGTTTTCGTCCTGCGGGAAGACCGCGGTCAACTCTATCTGCTGGCCCACCCACGACAGGTTCAATTCCTCGAGTATATCCCGGTGGTCCATCACGAGTTTGGCGGCTGAGTCACGAATCAGCCCGTTGGTGCCTCGCGACGCCGGAGACAACACGTTCCCCGGTACGGCGAAGACCTCTCGGTTCTGCTCCAGCGCATGGCGCGCCGTGATCAATGCCCCGCTGGCCTGGCCCGCCTCTATTACAACGGTTCCCATCGTCATGCCGCTCATGATGCGGTTGCGACGCGGGAAGTTTCGGGCGTCAGGCCGTGTGCCCAGCGGGTGCTCGGACATCACTACGCCGTTTCGGGCGATCTCCGCGGCCAGATTCTTGTGTTCCGACGGATACATTACGTCCAGTCCGCTCCCCATTACGGCTACGGTACGGCCTTCGGCCTCCAGTGCGGCTTGGTGCGCGATGGCGTCAATCCCCCGAGCAAGGCCGCTGACGATTGTGACGCCGGCGTTGGCCAGGTCGTAGGCCATCCGATGTCCGGCCTCGCGTCCATATGCGCTGGGACGCCGTGTCCCGACCACAGCTACCGAGCGCTCGTCCTGGGGCAACAACTCTCCCCGAGCATAGAGCACCGGCGGAAGGTCGTATATCTCTTTTAGCCGGGCCGGGTACTCATCGTCGTGCCAGGTGAGTGCTCTGACGCCGGCCGCTTCAAGCGCCCCTATTTCCGAGTCCGGGTCGATCGCCGAGCGGCGAGAAGTCACCCGCTGGACAGTCTTGGCATCGAGTCCGGCGGCTGTGAGCCCCGTCTGCGGCGCGCTCCAGGCATCAGCCAGCGAACCGAAGTGTCGCTCGAGCAACTGATACCTAGCCCGCCCCATTCCGGGCACGCGATTGAAGGCCACCCAATACTTTAGATGCTCATTCTCCATAAACGTCGAAATTCTATCATACGGCGCACATATCGAAGGGCGGCCCAACGTCAGCGTGGGTACCGTGTCGAGCGCTGCGACGGGGAGTTTTGTGGCGGAGAGGGTGGGATTCGAACCCACGGTCCCGTTGCCGGGACACGCGATTTCCAGTCGCGCCTATTCGACCACTCTAGCACCTCTCCAGAACATGGCTCCCAGCCTTCTTTCGTCAGCTCACAGCAGTTGGTCCAGGTGCTGGGGCGGAATGCAGAAGGCCATCGCTCAAGGTGGCGGAGAGGGTGGGATTCGAACCCACGATGAGATAAATCCCATACTGGTTTTCGAGACCAGCGCCTTCAACCGCTCGGCCACCTCTCCCGACGGAAAATTATAGCACAGGCATTGCCTTCGGCCACCGGAATCGGCGGAGGCGGAGAGCTTATCACGGGAGAGGCCGGTAGCAGAGTTCTAACAGCCTGCCCCAGATGCCTTGGTGCGGTGTTGGACCCGCTTGATACGGACCTCGACATCCGGCTCTGGTTACGTGTAGGTGCTCAAGCAGACCTTTCAGGTGGAGGTGCAAAAGGGATAAGCGCACGGCGATACGGGACTGAGAGTCGTGTGGGTCTTCACCCGATGCCGAGAACTGCGGTCGCCTAGCCGGTGCAGCGGTCTGACCTAGGCGATCGGCGTCCCCTCATTCCAGCCTTCGGCTCTGATGCAAGCAACCCAGTGGTCCGGCGACACTTCACGCAGTTCGGGCATCTCGATCTGACAGTCGTCGATCGCGATCGGACAGCGTGTGTGGAAGACGCAGCCGGGTGGCGGGTTCATGGGGCTGGGGACGTCACCGGTCAGGATGATCCTCGTCCGCTGTGCCTCGACGACTGGGTCTGGAATTGGGACGGCCGACAGTAACGCTCTGGTGTAGGGGTGAAGTGGATTCTCGTAGAGCTCCGTGCGGTCGGCCAACTCGACGATGTGGCCCAGATACATCACGGCCACACGATCGCTGATGTGTCGGACCACGGAAAGGTCGTGTGCGATAAACAGGTACGTCAGGTCAAACTGCTCTTGCAGTTCCTCGAGCAGATTGATCACCTGCGCCTGAATCGAGACGTCCAGTGCCGATACGGGCTCGTCGCAGACGATGAAGCTCGGGTTCACCGCGAGCGCCCTCGCGATTCCGATTCTCTGACGCTGGCCGCCGCTGAACTCGTGGGGGTAGCGGTCCGCCATGTAGGGATTGAGGCCGGTTACTTCCAGAAGCTCCGAGACCCTGTCGCGGTACTCACCCTTGCTCGAAGTTAGCTTGTGAACCGTGAGGGGCTCGCCCACAATATCGCCGCATGTCATTCTCGGGTTCAAGGAGCCGTAAGGGTCCTGGAAGATGACCTGGATCTTGCGCCGCATTGCTCGCATTTCGGAGCCCTTGAGCTTTGTCAAGTCCTGGCCCTCGAATATGACATGGCCTTCCGTGGGCTTATATAGCTGCAGAATGGCGCGTCCGGTCGTTGTCTTGCCGCATCCGCTTTCGCCTACCAGGCCCAGCGTTTCTCCCTTCTTGATACTGAAGGTAACGCCATCGACGGCTTTGACGTCCGCAACTTTCTTCTGAAAAATTATCCCGGATGTGACCGGGAAGTACATCTTCAGGTCTTTGACTTCGAGGAGGACATCTCCGGCATCGGTCGTCGAAGCCGCGGTCCTATTCTGGGTCTGTACCATCCTCGTCTCCTAGCTCACACTCGCGGCGGTCTTGAGCCCTTGCAGTTCTTCATGCCGCCAACAAGCGGTCGTGTGCGCATCTGAATGGACCATCAGGACCGGCGTTTCTTGAGTACATCGTTCATAAACGTAAGGGCATCGCGGCGCGAAGCTGCAACCTGGGGGTAGGTCCACCAGGTCTGGCGGGAGTCCTTCGATCGGGTCAAGGGAGACTTTGCGGACCTCGTCGAGCCTTGGGACTGACTTGAGGAGACCCAGCGTGTACGGGTGGCTGGGGTTGCGGTAGATCTCCTGAGCCGTTCCCGTCTCGATAATCTTGCCCGCGTACATCACCACAACCCGTTGAGCGTATCGGGCAACTACTCCCAAGTTGTGCGTAATGATGATCATGGCGGTGCCGAATTGCTGGGCCAGGTCTTGCATCAACTCCAGGATCTGGGCCTGGATCGTGACATCGAGCGCCGTCGTTGGTTCGTCCGCAATTATCAAGCGCGGGTTACAGCTCAGGGCCATGGCGATCATGACCCTCTGCCTCATGCCGCCGCTGAACTGATGAGGATAGTCTTTGAGCCTGCTGCCTGCGTCGGCGATGCCGACCATCCTGACAAGCTCCTCAGCCCGTTCACGGGCCTGGGACTTGTTCATGTTCTGGTGTAGTTCCAGGGTCTCCGTGATCTGACGACCTATCGTCAAGACCGGATTCAGCGAGGTCATGGGCTCCTGGAAGACCATCGCCATGCGGTTGCCTCTGATGGAGCGCATTTCGGCGTTGTCCACCTGAAGGAGGTCCTGACCTTCGAACATCACCCTACCGTCTACGATCTTGCCTGGGGGGTCGGCGACCAGTCTCATCAACGAAAGCGCACTCACGCTCTTGCCACAGCCGCTTTCGCCAACTATCGCCAGGGTCTCTCCCTCGTCCACGGTGTATGAGATCCCATCAACAGCCTTTACTACACCGTCAGACGTGAAGAAGTGTGTCTTGAGGTTGTCGACCTCTAGAAGCGTTCTCGCCATCGGCTCCCCCTGGTAAAGACCTGTACGCCCTATCAGCGTCTATCGAAGTCGTTCTTGGTGAAGGCCCGCTCAGTTACACAACATATCGGCCGTAGCGCTCAAAAGGCGCGGCAACCGAATTCTATATGCTCCCACACCTACGATACTTCGTAAAAAGGCAAGCCGGATTGAAGCATACCACCTGCGGCTTGTCAACCCTGCGAGGGCTTGTGGACCGGGCATGGTGGACCCTCAAAAACGCCCTCCGAGCGGCTGACCGGGACTTTGATACGACCCTCCCGCCAGGTGCAGCGCTAGGTTTTCGAAGATTGGCCGGATACAATCGTAGATTATGGCCGATATAACGAACCAGAATATTCGTAACGTTGCGATCATTGCCCACGTAGACCATGGGAAGACTACGCTGGTCGATGCCCTGCTGAAGCAAGGACAGGTCTTCCAGGCCCATCAGGAAGTTGGCGAGCTGATCATGGACAGCGATCCCCTGGAACGGGAACGGGGGATCACCATCCTGGCCAAGAATACGGCCGTAACCTACAGAGGGATGAAGATCAACCTCATTGACACGCCTGGCCATGCGGACTTCAGCGGCGAGGTCGAGCGCATCATGAACATGGCCGACGGATGCCTGCTACTCGTGGACGCCGTCGACGGCCCGATGCCACAGACCCGTTATGTTCTGAAGCGGGCCTTGCGACAAAATGTGACTCCGGTCGTCGTCATAAACAAAATAGATCGCCCCGAAGCCAGAGTGCCCAAGGTACTCGAGATGATCCAAGACCTGTTTCTCGATCTTGCCGTAACTTCCGACCAACTAGATTTTCCGGTCCTTCTAGCGTCGGCGAAGCTAGGATACGCGGTTACCGACATTGACTCTCCAGGGCAGGACATGCAGCCTCTATTCGATGCCATTATCGAGACTGTACCGGCACCGTCTGGGGACCCGAATGGCCCGTTGCAGTTGCTGGTAGCCGCCCTGGACTATGACAACCACCTGGGGCAGATCGCCATCGGCCGGGTGTCCCGCGGGAAGATCAAGACGAAGGACCTGGTCGTTCTGATGGCAAAGGACCAGCCGCTCCGGACCTACATGCTGGAGAAGATTTTCGTCTTCAATGGGTTGGAGCGGCTGGAAGTGGCGGAAGCTCCCACCGGCGAGATCGTTGCAATTAGCGGCGTCGATAATGTGTCGATCGGCAACACCATCGCATCCCTCGATCATCCTGAAGCCCTGCCGTCCATCGAAATCGACGAGCCGACCGTGCAGATGACGTTCGGGGTGAACACATCGCCCTTCATGGGTCGAGAGGGTACCCAGTGTACGTCGCGGGTTTTGCACGAGCGCCTGCTAAAGGAGCTCAGGACCAATGTCAGCCTCCGTGTCGAGCCGACTTCCAGCCCCGATCGATTTCTAGTTTCCGGAAGGGGCGAATTGCAGCTCTCCATTCTGGTCGAAACTTTGAGGCGAGAGCAGTTCGAGTTCCAGGTCTCCAGGCCGGAGCCTGTCACCAAGTACATCGATGGCCGTCTCCACGAGCCTTACGAACATCTGGTCATCAACACGATCGAAGAGTATGTCGGCCTTCTCACCGAGAACTTGTCAGGCCGCCTCGCTGAGCTAGCGGACATGTTTTACGACGGGGCCGGTAACGTTCGCCTCGAATACGATATTCCAACGAGGGGGCTGATAGGTTTTGGTTCCTACTTCCTGCGCACCACCCGCGGCAACGGCACAAAAGACAGCATGTTCACTGAGTACAAGCCGATGCAGGGCCATGTGAAGGGCTCGGTCAATGGGGTCCTGGTGGCCTCTGAGAGAGGAACTGCCGTCACATATGGGCTGATCAACGCCCAGAGTCGAGGGGAAACCATTATCGACCCCGGAACCGAGGTGTATGAGGGCATGATCGTAGGCATGCATCGTCGAGACGAAGACATTCCAATAAACGTCTGCAAAGAGAAGAAGCTAACCAATATGCGGTCTTCGACCGCCGATATAGCCAAACGGTTGACCCCCACGGTGAAGATGAGCTTGGAGGAGGCCCTCGACTTCCTTTCTCCCGACGAGTTGCTCGAGGCGACTCCCAAAAGCTACCGTCTGCGGAAGAAAGAGCTGTCGGCCACGATCCGGCTGCGTCAGAGGCGTGGGGTCAGAGACCGAGAGCGTTCCGCCTAGCCTCGCCGCCCGCCCGCCGACGGCCGCGCTGCCTGCGTCTTTTGTTAGTTGACACGGTAGATCCGCACGATATACGTTCATTCCTCGAACGCACTTCCCGGCCTGATCAATGGCATGCTCCCTCCCGGCCGAAGTATCAGTCTTGGCGCGTCTGCGTTAAACAGATGAGCGGCTTTTGAGCGGAGGTTAGCGTAGTAACATACCAGCGTAGTCCAACTGGGCGCGAACGCCCCTAAACAAAGACCGGCATAAGGGACCCATGGAAGAGATCTTCGGCGATCTGGAGCGGCTCGCGGCAGACCTGCTTCCCTACAGATGGCCGATCGCTGTGGCGTTCCTCGCCGCTCTCGCTGGAGGGCTAGACGCTGGTAAGCTAAAAGGCAACCGTGGGAACCAGAGCTATCCGGCACAGGGAGCTGACCTGGATGTGGACTCTGTTAAGAGTGTCGTTATCTACTGCAGGCCGTTCCACGTAGTATTCAGCGTCGCAACGCTTGAAGACACTGGCTAGGGAGACACGGAGCCCGGGAGGGCCGGTTGAACGGCAGTTTTAGAGTCGGAAAGATCGCCGGAATCGCCTTCGAGATTCACTACACGTGGTTCGTCGTTCTCGCGGTCTTCTCATGGATCCTGGCAGATGGGTTCTTGCCCTCCAGGTACAAGGGCTGGGAAGAGACAACCTACTGGTCCATAGGCACCTTGGGCGCCATTCTTCTGTTCGCTTCTGTGGTCGTGCACGAGTTGGCCCACTCCCTGGTGGCGAAGGCGCGCGGGCTGCCCGTCGAGGGCATCACGCTTTTCCTATTCGGCGGTGTCAGCAGCCTGAAGGCAGACTCCAGAGGGCCCAAGGACGAGCTAATCATCTCGATAGTAGGACCACTGGCCAGCCTTGGGCTATTCGCGGTGCTCCGGGTTCTCTACGAGGGAGTTACGGACACCACGACGCCGTTCGCGGCCCTCCTCTGGTACCTGTGGTGGATCAACCTGGCACTGGCGATCTTCAATATGTTGCCGGCGTTCCCTATGGACGGTGGCAGGGTCCTGCGATCGGCAATATGGGGATTGACAGGCAAGGTAGGTTTGGCGACGCGGTTTGCCACGCGGTCCGGTCAGGTCGTGAGCGTACTGGTCATAGCTGGCGGAACCTACGAAGCCCTCACGGGGTTCTTCGTGTCTGGGCTGTGGACTGTGCTCATCGGCTGGTTCCTTTTCAGCGCGGCCACCAGAAGCAGGCGGGAGATCGATCTGGAGTTCATTTCCGGCGGCCCGCTCGTGGGTGACTTGATGGAGCCGGACCCGCCAACCGTGTCCGCGGACCTGCCTGTAGCGGATGTCCTACTCGGCGGTCTCGTACAGTCTGGCAGAAGTGGACTGTTGGTCTCGGAGCACGGCAGGGTCGTCGGCATGGTGGCGCTCTCCGACCTCAGACGCCTCCCACGGGCGGACTGGGATCGTATCCGGGTACGTGAAGTCATGACGCATACCCAGGTGCACTCGGTCCAGGCGGACGCTCGTCTGCCGGAGGCGCTGGCGCTGCTAGGGGAGCACTCGATTGAGCAGATGCCGGTGATGGAAGGCGATCGGGTCGTTGGACTGGTAAGGCGGTCTGATCTTATCGGCTACCTCCACAGCCAGGATATTGGGACTCGCGACCCAGATTGAAGGATTCCGGCTGCCCGTAGGTCACTCAAAGCTGACGACTACGGGCCGATCAAATGTCGATTAGTTTGTTGTTCGGATTGTTGCTTGCTGACTGCGCGGCCCACGCTCGGATATCCTCCTCCTTGGTAAACAAAACGATCTGAGAGGATAGCCGGTCGAGGACATCGAGCACCTTGGCTCGCCGTTGGGAATCAACATTGGCAAACACATCGTCCATGATGATGGGAATCGTCTCTCCCGTCCGACTCATCAAGTTTGCAATTGCAATGCGGAACAAGACGAAACAGAGATCTTGAGTGCCGTGGCTAAGCACGTCGATTCCTCTCAGATTACCGGTTTCCGGGAGCTGAACACTGATTGTCATGTCTGTGAGGGACACAAGGACTTCTTCGTACCGTGCGTCGGTGGTCACTGACAAGGCTTCTTCGATAAACGAGTTGAGTTTCGGTGCAAAGTCTCGGTGATGTTCAGTTACGGCTTCGTCCAAGACTTCCCGTGACAGAGCCAAGGACCTGCCGAACGTTTCCAGGCGTTCGATCTCGTACCGGCAATGTTCGAGATCCTCTTCGATTTCGGCCTGAGGGCGATGGCCCAACAACACTCCACTGATGCGCTCCGTCAGGCGGGCAATCTCGTTACTGGCATGCTCTCTCTTCGTCCTCCCGTTGGTACAGACGTTCGAGGTCATCCAAGGACTCAGCGGTGGCCGCGTCCTGAAGCTTCGGCTGACGAGCTAACAGCCCCTCCAAGTGAAGTCTCAAGCTCGCCGCTTTCTCGGTCCGATCACTCAGAGACCCTTCTCGTTGCGAGCAGTTGTCACGGCGTTTCTCTTTTCCAGCACCTGCCGGTACTTGGAGGCTGCTTCGTGAGCGCGGACGAATTGTCTGATCCCTTCATCAAGCGTTAGCGTCTTGTCGATACTTGCGTCTTCGAGCATGGCAGAGATCCTGGTTTCAGTATTGCGGACCTGTTGGTCCACCTTCTCCAACGATTCAGGCGTCGCGTTGAGCCTCTCGTTGGCCTGCTCGAGTTCACGAAGCCTACTTTGTGCCTTCTCTAGTAATTTCTTTTCGGTCGCAAGCTTGAGCGCAACTTGAATTCCCCGTTTTACGGTCGGTTCAACTACGCCAGCCTCCTCCAATCGTTGGCTGATATCCTTTTCGATTCGTGCTATCGACTGTTGGAGCTTCTCGACATCTCCGGTCCACCGTTCGAGTTCGCGGGCCAGTTGATTCCTGTCGCTGTGCCGTTCGCTGGCCTCCACCAGACGGCGCTCCATATCATCCAGGACTGAGGACTCAATCTCAGTTTCATCACCTTGTTCGATAACTTCAAAGAGAGATGCCCTAGCTGAGTCGAACTCTGACTCCGCTTGCCTCAGAATAGCTTGTGTACCTTCCAACTGCCCTAGTTGAGGTCCGATCCGGCTGTACAGAGCCGCTTTTGGACCTGCCTACCTGGCCGAGGATAAGTAGGCGACAGTTCCCGTACAGGGTGCGAACGCAATAGCCCTGTGTGGCTACGCTCTTTCCACGGAGCCGTCCGGGGCCACCCGTGACACACTCTCAGACCCCGCATACGCCACCACCTTGAGTGCCGACTTCACGCTCTCTCCCGGCTCCAGTTCCATCGCGGTGCCGTTTTCGATAGCGCTTCCCAGACCCTCGTTGGCGTAGCTGCTGAATGGCTCCAGCCCGGCGTTGTAGGTGCGGCCCCAGAAGGGGTAGCCAGTTCCGCCGCCGAAGGACTGCCAGTACCACAGGTACGGGTATACATCCGTTGGATAACGGACACCAAGCCCGACGCCGATTCGCCGGTTCGTGACGGCATACCAGCCTTCGGGCATGTCGGAGAAGTAGGACATGTCATAGGCGCGCACGTCCATGTCAGGGATCTCGCGCATGTCTATTTCAGAACCGTCGACGCCCCTGGTCATCGGCCACGGCGTTTTGGCATCGGCTTCCAGGCGGTTGTTGGGGTGGAAAGCGACCGGGTGGTTGACGATGGTCCCGCCGGGCAGGTCTAGCACGCAGTCCTTGCTGAGGAAAGGGGCACCCAGGGCGATGTGCTCCCCCCAAACACAATGCATCATCTCTCCCGCTTCGTTCGTGATGGCCTGATCGACTTCAAGCACGCTTGAGCCGGCCGTCAGACTAAGGGTCTTTTCGAAGAAGAACGGCATGCGGCTGGTCCTCACCCAGAACTTGATCGAGACATGCTCCGGCGTGTCCTCCAGCACGGCGCAGTCCCATGGCAACAGGTTCGCCTCGGCGTGGAGGCCGAGGTCGGCGCCCCGGTAGTTGCTCGGGAACCCGCCTGCCGGAAACACCGTCTGCCATCCGCCCTCGTACGCGTCCATCCAGACTCCTACGGGGTCTCCAGTAGTGGGCAGGAACTTCCGTGGGTCTCTGACCCCTGACGGCGACCGCCACAGAAAGTCCACGTCGGTCGGCTTATGCACAAGCTGGTAGATGTCGGCGCCCTTGTCGACCAGGATGACGACGCGCAGCACCTCGTTCTCCAAGACTGCGGTCTTGAGTCCCCTGAAGGACCAGGCATCGGATACACGACAACCGTAGTTGCGCTCATTCTGATAGTGCATTGACTGCCTCCTGACCCCTTCTTAGGGCTTTGCACCAAAAGTCGAAATGCATGGCGGTGGTTCGACAAGCTCACCACGAACGTAGCTTCAATCCACCGTTCGTCCTGAGCCTGTCGAAGGGCAATTCACGTTACGCGGCACTTTTGGTGCAAAGCCCCTTCTTAGCCAAGAAGGGTAGAAAAAGGTATCTGGGGGACACCCCCAGACCCCCGGCAAAGTGGCTCCGCCCCTCTGCACACCCAATCTCCCGCAATCTCAGAGGAGGCGAGGCACCA
Source organism: Chloroflexota bacterium (assembly GCA_027624995.1). Lineage (GTDB taxonomy): Bacteria > Chloroflexota > Dehalococcoidia > Lucifugimonadales > CATQGZ01 > CATQGZ01. The sequence goes on along the minus strand of JAQBTI010000011.1, from coordinate 4,507 downwards.
TTCCGGTGATGCCCGCGTCCACCGTCAGGACCGTGCCCGTAACCCAGCGGGACTCTTCACTGGCCAAGTAGACCGCGGCCCAGCCCACATCCCATCCCGTCCCCTCGGTTCCGAGCATCGAGGATTCTCGCCGCTTCTCACGCTGTTCGTCGCTCAACAGGCCGGCCACCATGGGCGTATATACGGCCCCCGGAGCGATGGCGTTTACCCGGACGTTGTCGCGACCGTGGTCATTTGCCATCGACATGGTCAGCCCATTGACGGCGGCTTTGGACGTCGTGTAAGGAGTGGCGTTGTATGCCCTGACCCCTGCAATGGAGGAAATGTTGATGATCGAGCCTCCGCCTCCCTCGATCATCCTTGGAATCGCGAACTTAGATGACAGCACCACAGTCTTGACGTTGACTTCCATGAGCCTGTCCCACGCCTCTTCTTCTACGTCCACCACCGAATGGAGCTCAAGAATGCCCACGATGTTGACGAGTATGTCGAGCCGTCCGTAGCGGTCGATCGCCGCCTTGACCATCCCTTGGCAGTCGTCGGCGCGAGTGACGTCGGCCTCGAACACGCCGGCTGTCCCGCCCTCCTCTTCGATCATTGCCAGGGTCTCGTTCGCCCGTTCAATCGCGGAGTCCACCAGCAGAACGCTGGCGCCTTCCCGGGCGAACAGGAGCGAGGTAGCCTTTCCGTTGCCGATGCCCGGTCCGCTGGAGCCGGCACCGACCACGATGGCTACCTTACCTTCAAGTCTCGGACGTCTTTCTGGCACGGCTCATCTCCATGTAGTTATCTGGCTGGCGGTCGGCACCGCAGATTCTACAGAGACTTCATTCGCAGGGCAATTCCGAGTGTGCCCTAATGACGGAGTCGGCGCTCACAAGACGTTGAGGTGCACGACCCTGTGTTAGGAGGTCTCCGTTATCGCTGCCCCTTTCATGTCATGTTCGGACTTCGTCAGACAGCCCTCAGGCGCCATCGGCCTGGCCGGGTGGAATGATCAACACAGGATCCCCGGACGATCGCACCAGGGCCTCGGTTACGCTACCCAACACCCATCGCGTGAGCCCGGAGTGGCCGTGCGTCGTAAGTACGACGATGTCTTCGTAGGCGCCCTTGGCGAAATCTACGATGGCAGCAGCGTACTGGCCCTTGAGCACTTCCCAGCGGGCGTTCAGCCCAGAGGAGCGAAGGTCGGCTGCGATCGTCTCCAGATACTCAGAGACGGACTGTTCGACTTCGATCTCCAGGTCCTCGGTCCCGACGTATGGATAGTAGGCATAGAGGTCGTAGATATGCCTGGGCTTGACGGCCCGCACAAGGACGATTTCCAGTGATAGCCCAAGGGCCAGCGCCCGCGCATACGGCAGCGCTGTCTCGGCGAGGTCGGAACCGTCCAAGGGCACTATCACTCTAGACAGGGCCACGCCCTTCTGCCACCAGGATTCGACCCCTTCCGGAGTCAGAGTAAGCGTCGGTATATGTGAGGAGTGGACGACCTTGTCGGTTACGCTACCAAGCACGGCCCGCCCTAGGACGCTCCTCCCGTGCGTGGCCATCGCTATCAGGTCGCAGCCCTGGCGCTCGGCGAGCCGGACGATCTCCTCGGCCGCAGAACCCAGCGAGCTGGTCACACTCGCCTCGACGCCCGCGTCGGACAGCCTCAAAGCCACCTTGCGCAGGGAGTTCTCCGCTGCGACCTTGGCGGTTTCCTCGAGCTGCGTGCGATACACCGCCGGAGTGTCCGGCGACGATCTGTCCGAGACCACAAGGGGTCCGCTGGTCGGCAGTCCGAGTTGTGGTTTCTGAGTCGTCTGAAACGACACGGGAGACGCGTCTATGGCGTCCGGGTCTACGACCGTCGCGAGCACAACCGGGATGTTCAGTCCGCTGGCGATGGTTGAGACAAACGGCAAGATACTCTCGGCGATTTCGGAACCGTCTAGCGACACCAAGATTTTCTTGAACATTCGAGGACCCTCCCTTACTTTACTAGGCGACGTTGTGTGCCGGCCCGCCGGGAGCCGAGTTGAGGCAGATGGCATTCGCCTACCCATAACGTATGGTCGCATTGCGGGCGTGATGAAGGCATGAGCAAGCCTGAATTTAACGTGAGGATTGCGTGACATATCTCCGACATTGGCAAGGGCGTGGCGGAGAATCCATCCTCCCGGGCGGCATCCGACGGACGCGATGGTTTTCCGAGGCACCTGAGCCTGTTGCCGTCTAGTGGTACGATACGCGGAATCGGCAAGACCGTGCGAAGATCGGTTTACGCGGACGACAGACCTGCGACGCCGGCCTTGGACGGGGAGGCAAAAATGGAGGAGTGCGACAAACCCCAGGTCGCAAGGATACTGATCGTCGAAGACGAGCCTCTCTTCAGAGAGTTGCTCGAAAATACCCTCGCCCGTCAGACCGGACTCGAGATAATCGGCAGCGCTGTTGATGGCGCGACGGCAGTCCAAATGGCGAGAGAGCGGGCGCCCGACGCTGTCATCATGGACGTCGAGATTGCAGGCGATATCGACGGTATCAAGGCGGCCCTTCGAATCAAAGACCTCAGGCCTGAGACCGGAATCGTGATCCTGTCGTCCCACAGAGATCGCCGCTACGTTACGAGTCTTCCTGTAGAACAAGGAGCCGGGTGGGCATATCTCCTAAAACAGTCGGTCCCGGACGTTGCGACCCTGGTTCGGGCGATATACGGCAGTATCTCGGGCATGTTGGTGCTAGACTCGACCCTGGTAAGGAGCCTGTCTCCGCGGGAGGGGTCCGACCTGGACCGGCTAACGGCGAGACAGCGGCAGGTATTACAGCTGGTCGCGCAGGGTTACAGCAACGCCTCCGTAGCTGGAGAACTTGGCCTGGCCGAGAAGTCCGTAGAGATATACATCAACGCTATCTACCAGGAGTTGGGCCTTTCGAATGAGCCCGGAATCAACCCGAGGGTCCAGGCAACCCTGACATATCTGGAGGACTCGGACGAGGAGTAGATGGACCTAGAAGAACCGGACTGCGGTCTTGATCTGCCGGAACTACAACGACCAGAGGTCCAGGCTAGCGCTCGTCGGGAACGGGATTTGCTCCGCTTTCTAGGGGCAAACCGAGAGAGACGATCGTGCCGTTGCCCCATTCGCCAGCGACTCGGCATATACCGCCAACGACCTCAGCGTAGTCCTTCATCCCGTCTCCAAGCGAGGCGCATCCCCGGTTGAGTCGAAGCCACGGCCCTTGTCTGAGCAGTCCAGATGGATGGCTACCTGTCTGGCCTCGGCGTACTTGGCCATGCTGGTTAGCGCCTCCTCGGTCACTCGATAGGCCGACAGGTTCATTCTCTCGGGAACTGCATCTAGCGACCTTCTCCTCTGTGGCGTTAACACCATGCCGATATGGTGTTAACGCTACTCTATGTCTGCGATCCGCTCGGTACACTCCTTTGACTTGCCAAACGGGTGCGCATCTCAGGAGCCGCCGGATGGTCTCGGTAATTTCAGGTCGGGAGGTCGGCCGTAGTCTTGGCTTACGTGAACGGGCATCATGTCCCATACAAGGTCCTGCTGATCGACGACGACATCACCATGCGCGGGCTGAGCGAGACGTGGTTGAAGGCGGCGGGTTTTGATGTGTTGGTGGCCGGCGACGGAGAAGAGGGCCTAACCTTGTTCCGCAGCGCGAAGCCTGATGCAGTCGTGACCGACATAGACATACCTGGAATGGACGGATTCGAGCTATGCCGGCGTGTCCGTGCGGAGTCAGATGCTCCGGTACTGGTCTTCTCGAGCCGTTCCGAAGAGGAAGGTGGTCCGCCGAGTCTCGAAGCCGGTGCAAAGGGATACGTAAGGAAGGATCTGGACCTGACAGACTTGATTGACGGCGTAAGGTTACTAGCAGTTTGGACCGGGGGGGAACGCGTGATGGCGCAACGGGCGGCTCTGGAGCTTCGCGGTGTGTCGGCGGACGCCAGGATCAGCTTGAGCGGGGGACCCGTCATCGTGGGCCGGGGAGCCGACAACGATCTGGATGTGAATCATAGAACTGTCTCTCGTCGCCACGCTCTGATAATACACACGGCCGCTGGCTACGTGATACGTGATCTCGGCTCCGCCAATGGGACATGGGTGAATGGCATCCGAGTAGAGCATGAAGACCATCCTCTCAACGACGGAGATGGGATTCGCCTTGGCGGAAGTAGCGCTAAGCTGGTGTTCTATCGGGAGGGCGCCCAGACCGTTGGTCTGGAAAAGGCCCGACGCTGAGGCTGCTTCATGCCCCAGCTTGCAGTATGAAACACATGCCAATCTCGCCCGCATGATTACGACCATTGCTGAGATTGAAGGCCCGATTCACGTGGACTTGGCCATCGAACGTATCCGCCTGCACTATGGCCTGGGTAAGGTCCGGGGAAATACTCGTGTCAAGGTGGTCCAGGCAATCAACCGGAGGTCACGTCAATAGGTGTGTAAACGACATCAGGCGGCGACCTCCTCAACGATAGCCTCGATGGCCA
>JAQBTI010000340.1 GCA_027624995.1 Chloroflexota bacterium | reverse complement strand
CAGTCCTTTCATGACTGACATTTTCCCTTAACGCTTAGCTACTGACAGAATCGTATGACATCGACAGGGGTGGTCCGTGACATGGTCCAAAACCACCTCCTCCAACTGCTTACGATGGTGGCCATGGAGCCGCCCGTCTCGCTGGACGCCGACTCCCTGCGCGACGAGAAGGTAGAAATGCTCCGGGCTATTCGCCGATGGACGCCCGACGAGGCAATTCAGAACACTGTGCTCGGCCAGTACCGCGGCTACTTGGACGAAACGGACATAGCTTCAGACTCGCTCACCGCCACATACTCCTCGCTTCGGCTGTTTGTCGATAATGAGCGGTGGAACGGGGTCCCCTTTTATTTGCGTACCGGCAAGGCGATGGCAGAGAAGGTCACTGAGATCGTAATTGAGTTTCGGCGACCGGACCATTCGATGTTTGCCTCCAGTGATGGCAAAGCCGTCAAACCGAACGTTCTATCTCTGTGTCTCCAACCCGACGAGGGCATACACCTGAGGTTTGAAGTCAAAGTCCCGGATCAGGGGATGACACATCAATCGAAGAGCATGGAGTTTCACTACGAGTCTGCTTTCAAGGGGCAAGCAATCCCGGAAGCATATGAACGCCTGCTCCAAGATGCTCTGGAGGGGGACCCTGCATTATTCATCCGGAGTGACCACATCGAAGAGGGCTGGAGGATAGTTGGTCCACTGTTTCAAGGACCGGATGACCTTGGCAGACGACCGGCTATCTATGAGCCAGGCTCGTGGGGACCCGAGGCCGCCGATGCCCTTTTGTCCCAGGACGATCGCATCTGGAATCGGGTTTGCGGCTTCCATGGAGACGCTGGTGCCTGAGTCGAAAGTTCCGTTCATATCCACAGACCAGATGCGCGAAGTAGACCGGGCCATGATCGAAGATTATGGCATCCTCCTCATCCAGATGATGGAGAACGCGGGACGGGAGTTGGCGAACCTTGCACGGAGTCGCTTCCTCAATGGTGACCCCCGGGGACGCACGGTCACGGTCCTGGCGGGAACGGGTGGCAACGGTGGGGGCGGTCTGGTGTGCGCGCGCCGACTGCACAACTGGGGTGCTCAGGTACAGGTGTGGCTCTCGGCCTCGGCGTCCAAGCTCGCAGAGGTGCCACGCCATCAGTTGACCGTCATCGAGCGTATGGGGGTCCAGGTCGAGATAGCCGGTGATGATCCGGACCTTGCGCCGGCAGACCTAATAGTCGATGCCCTCATTGGCTACAGCCTGAGTGGAGCCCCCAGCGGGGGATCTGCTTCCCTCATATGGGCGGCCAATGACCACGGGGCACCTGTGCTGGCGTTGGACGTACCCAGTGGTGTGGACACGACCACTGGAATAGTTTACGACCCCGCCGTCCGAGCGACGACCACTCTGACCTTGGCCCTACCGAAGGAGGGGCTCCGAGAGGACTCAGCCAGAGAGCATACCGGTGAGCTCTATGTTGCGGACATTGGCGTCCCTCCGGGCATTTATTCGCGGTCTCCAATCGGCCTTGAAGTAGGGCCCGTGTTCGCCAGAAACGAACTCGTGCGACTGTGGTGAGGTCGATGAAGGCCGTGGCCGTTGAGCCGGGAAAGCCCGACGGTGCGATGCACCTGTCCAACGAGCTCAACTGGTTGGGGCCGCATCTGGGCTCGGTCCCGTTTCCACCGGTTAGCAGGTAGACTCTGTCGAGTACCTCCCACCGTGTCTGAGAGAGTCCAGCGGTCATCCCGCGTTCCTCACGAGTCCGACTACGCGAGGCCCGACTACCAATTCGTGTAGGAACCGTCGCGCCGGTGTTGGTGCGGGGCCTCCCAGAACTCAAAGGGCTCGCCGGCCATCTCTTCATTGAACTCGACGCCCAGGCCGGGCCCGGTCGGCACAGGGTACCGATCCCACTCTAGCTTTGGTTGGACCGGAAACATCTCGGAGCTGTACACCATCCCGTCCTGGGCCCGGTCCTCCAGCCGGTCGAAATTCGGGACCGACGCGGCCAGGTGGATCGAGGCCGCCGTGCATATCGGCCCTAGAGGGTTGTGAGGCATCAGGTCGATGTAGTGCGCCTCACACCATCCCGCGACAAGTTTCGCTTCCGTGAATCCGCCGATGTTGCAGATGTCAACGCGGGCGAAATTGGCCAGGCCTCGCTCGATGTATGGCAGGAAGTGCCATTTACTCGATATCTCCTCGCCGATGGCAAAGGGGACGTCGGTCATGGAGCGGAGAGTTGCGTAGGCCTCGGGCGACTCGTCACGGATCGGCTCCTCTAGGAAGTCCAACGTGTGCGGCGGAAGCATCTGGCAGAACGACGCCGCCTCGGCGACGCTCAGCTGGTGGTGATAATCGATACCCAGGACCGGGCGCGGTCCTAAGGCTTCTCGGACCTTGGTGATCCACTCCGAGGTCAACGCGATCGACTCCCGCGGCTCGAACAGCAACTCATCGCCTGCCTTGTCAAGGGTGACCCGATCCGAACCGGATTACGGTCCATCCCTCCGCGAACATCCTCTTAGCGTCCTCCACCACCTCGGGCCCTTGTAGTGGCACCTTCGAAGTAGCGAAGCACGGAACGAAGTCGCGCTGCTTCCCGCCCAGAAGCTGATAGACCGGCACCCCGAGTTTTCTTGCCACAAGGTCGTGGAGCGCGATGTCTATTGCAGAGATCGCCCCAGTTAGGACGCGTCCCCCCTCGAAGTACTGGCCGCGATACATCTCCTGCCACAGCGCGCCGATCCGCATCGGGTCCTTGCCGATCAAGAAGTCACGAAAGTGCGAGATCGCCCCCTGGACCGCTAACTCTCGGCTCGATACGCCCGCCTCACCTCAGCCATAGTAGCCCTCGTCGGACTCAACTTTCAGTACGAATATGTTTCGACGGCCCGCCCATATAGGAAACGACTTAACGTCCGTGATCTTCATGTAGGTCCACCTCTTGGATCGTCCATAGTAAGCCTTACGGTAGGCGAGGTTTGAGTCCGATGCAACGACGATGTCTCCAGCTCGCTGGGCCTATTTACCCATTCCCGATAGGCTCCTCGCCCCTTGCTACCTAGGTACAAGTGAGCCAAACTATAGCGGACCTCGACAATTTAGCGAGATCCTCTTAAGCGGGATTAGCTAGCGTAACGTCCAACCGGAGGGACCATGGAACAGGGGAACGAACGAGGTTACGTCAATAGGTGTGTAAACGACATCAGGCGGCGACCTCCTCAACGATAGCCTCGATGGCC
>JAQBTI010000339.1 GCA_027624995.1 Chloroflexota bacterium | reverse complement strand
AGGAGTGGGTGCGGCAGGAATCTTGCGGACGCGTTAGCTTCCGTCGATTCGAAGTAATGTCGGCGGGGCGACGGGTGCCGGTCAACGCGACCGGGGAACCCTCCCCGTGCGCCGGGACTTTTCGGACCAGAGGTGGCGGGTCAGGGTAACGAGTGCGAGAGTCGGAAAATGGGTAATGTGTCGATTCTCGGGCCACGTTCGTCTTAGTCTGAGAGGCAGGACCAGAAGCAGGCCATTCCCTCGAGGTGGTGATGACGATGCGCTCCGTGAATCCGAAGTCCCGACTCCTGACAACAGCCTTCGGCGCCGCGCTCGTCTGGCTCCTTCTCCCGAGTCAGGCTGAGGCGCAGTTCGGCCGCAACAAGGTCCAGTTCGACGACTTCGACTTCCAGGTCCTCGAGACCGAGCACTTCGACTGGCACTTCTATCCGGTTGAGCAGGAGGCGGTCGAGGACGCAGTGCGCATGGGCGAGCGTTGGTACGAGCGGTTCGCGCGGTCCTTCCAGCACGAATTCGAGCAATCCAAGCCAGTCGTCCTCTACGCGGACCACCCCGACTTCCAGCAGACGAACACGCTCTCGGGCTCCCTCGGGGAGGGGACCGGCGGTGTAACCGAATCTCTGAAGAACCGTGTGATCATGCCGCTAGCCGGCATCTACTGGGACACCGACCACGTGCTGGGCCACGAGCTCGTGCACGCATTCCAATACAACATTGCCCAGTCCGGCCAAGGCGGGGGACTACAGGGGTTGGGCGCGCTCCCTCTGTGGCTGATCGAGGGCATGGCGGAGTACCTGTCCGTCGGACGAGACGACCCGCTGACGGCGATGTGGATTCGGGATGCGATCCGTCGCGACGACCTTCCAACCATCCGACAGTTGACTCGCGACTCGCGTTTCTTCCCGTACCGATTCGGGCAGGCCCTGTGGGCGTATATCGGAGGAACCCACGGGGACGACGCGATAGTCGAGATCTTTCGCCGCTCCCTGCGCGTCGGTTTCGAGGGGGCCATCGTGCAGGTGCTCGGAATGGACACCGACACACTCTCGGCCCGCTGGAAGGACAAAGTCTCGAGTGAATACTTGCCCTTGCTCGAAGGTCGCACCCCGCCGACGAATGCCGGCAACTTGATCCTGGCGCCGAGCGTGGGCGCGGGAACGACGAACATTTCGCCTTCATTGAGTCCTGACGGACGCTACGTCGCGTTCCTCTCCGACGAAGACCTCTTCTCCGTCGATCTCTTCATGGCCGACGCTCAGAGCGGAGAGATCATCCGCAAGCTCGCGAGCGCGAACTCCGACCCACACGCGGACGCGCTGCGCTACATCGACTCCTCGGGGACCTGGTCCCCGGACTCGCGCTTCTTCGCTTACGTGGTCGTAGCCGATGGTGACAACCAGATCGTGTTCGTCGACAGCGACAACGGAGCGGTGACCCAAAGAATCTCGTTCGAGCAGTGGAACATTGGCTCGGTCGCCAATCCGTCCTGGTCCCCCGATGGGCGCTACATCGCCTTCTCCGGCACGGACGGGGGCATCACAGACCTGTATCTGTACGACCTCGAGTTGGATGAGGTCACGCGGCTGACCGACGACAAGTACGCCGACCTGCAGCCGGCCTGGTCGCCGGACGGCCGCACGCTTGCCTTCACGTCCGACCGCGGGCCCCAGACCAACTTCGAGAACCTCACGTATAGCAGGTTGCAGCTCGCGCTCCTCGACGTGGCGACACGGGACGTCGAGGTGATTCCGATCTTCGGGAACGTGAAGCACATCAGCCCGCATTACTCAGCGGACGGAGGTCGCCTCTACTTCGTCTCCGATCAGGATGGCTTCAGCGACATCTACGAGATCCGGCTCGACAACCGAGCGGTCCGGCGAATCACGAAGCTCGCAACGGGTGTCAGCGGGCACACCTACGTGGCCCCGGCCTTGTCGGTCTCTGCGTCGGGCTTGGCCGCGTTCTCGATCTTCGACGAGCTCGAGTTTCACATCTACACGCTGAACCTGGAGGGTCCCCACGAGACGATGACGGTTACCGGGGATGCAGAGCTGCAGGAGGGGCGCAGGCTGTCGCCGATGAACCCCGACGGCTTCAGCAGGGTGGAGACGTACCTGTTGGATGCCCAGACAGGGCTCCTGGCCAGCGGCACTTTCACGGCGGAGGACGCCGAAGAGTACTCGACCGGCCTATCCTTGGACTACCTCAGCCAGCCCACGATCGGGGTCGGCACCGACAGCTACGGTGGCTATGTGGGCGGAGGCACGGCGGCCTACTTCAGCGACATGCTCGGAGACAAGACCCTTGCCCTCTCGGTCCAGGCGCAGGGATCGTTCAAGGACATCGGTGGGACCGCGTTCTATCAGGACCTTTCGAGTCGATGGAACTGGGGGGTCGGCGGAGGCCGCATTCCGTACCTGATCCCCTACGTCACGTCCGGTGACGACAACCCGGGCGGAGCTGGCGGAGATTACTTGGGGCTCGTCAGCCAGCGCATCTTCCTCACGACTGCCGTCGGACAAGTCGCGTACCCGTTCTCGACGACGCAGCGCGTCGAGTTAGGGTTGAACTATACCCGTTACAGCTACGACACCGAGGTCCAAAAGTACTACGGCTACTACACCGGTGGCGTCTACGACATCCAGCGAGAGAGCCTCACCTCCCCGGGCGCCGACAACCTCTATGAGGGCTCGGTGGCCATTGTAGGCGACAACGCGTTCTTCGGATTCGTGTCACCCATTCGAGGGGGTCGCTACCGCTTCGAGGTGGCTCGCACGCAAGGGACGGTGGACTTCACCACGGTCATCGCCGACGTCCGGAAATATTACTCGCCAGCCCTCAACCTCACCGTCGCAGTCAGGGGCCTGCACTACGGTCGCTACGGTCTCGCCGACACAGGGGGAGGCTTCGGGTTCGGTCCTCTGAACCCGCTTTTCCTCGGATACGAGACCTTCATCCGGGGCTACGCTTTTGAAAGCTTCGACGTGAACGAGTGCGGACAGCTCAACCTTGAGTGCCCCGCGATTGACCGGCTCCTCGGCACCCGGCTTGCGGTTACCTCGCTCGAGCTCCGCATCCCTTTCCTGGGCGTCGAGCAATACGGGATCATCAACTTCCCATACCTGCCCACCGAGCTCGTCCTCTTCACCGATGCCGGCCTGGCCTGGGACTCCGGAGACAACATCAATCTTGAGTGGAGCCGTTCCAGCACTGGGCGGGTTCCCGTGGTGTCCAGCGGCGTGTCCGC
>JAQBTI010000010.1 GCA_027624995.1 Chloroflexota bacterium | reverse complement strand
CTCGATCGTGCTCAGTGAGCCTCTGGCCCTTGTTAGGCCACCCTAGCTACCTGGGCTTCTGTACGTACTCCGTGTAGAACCGGGTGCCGGTCTGGCCGAGGCCCAACGGCTGAGGCCAGGCAGCGATCTTGTCAGGGTTGAGGCCCATGGCGCCCCAGGCCAGCAAGACCTGAGTGTAGCCTTGGTCGTGCGTCCACCAGTCGTACATCGCTATCCTGGCCTCGTCAACGCACTCCTGTGTCGTGCACCCCTGCCCGGCCTTGGACAGCGCAACGGCCTGGGGGAGCTCAAAACCGGTGTTGAAGGCCGCCTCTGGGTTGCGACGAAGGGCCCAAATCTCCACAGGGTTCGTTATGAACGCCTGCGGAGGCTCACCTGAGCCTGACTGCAACCACCAGTCACCTCTCTCACGGTTCACGACAGCCGGCCTGTTTCCGGTGTAGGTGAGTACCTCTATTGAAACATTGATCCCCACGTCCTTGAGCATCGTGACTATGGCCTCGCCCATCTCGACGGCATTAGGGTGGCTTCCCGTCGTCACCCTCATGGTGACATCGAAGCCATTCGGGTAGCCCGCCTCGGCCAGCAACGCCCTAGCGGCGGCGGGGTCGTACGGGGGTAGCTTCCAGTCCAAGCCCCTCGCCTCTGCCATCGGGCCGTACCTGTTCAGGGCCGCGCCGTACAGGTACGGGGTCTGCAGAGGCAGCCTGCCGAACCCGCCCTGGATGGTGTCCAGGATGGACTGTCGGTCTAGGGCCAGGCCTACAGCCGTCCGGACCTTACGGGCATTCTCCCACTCCTGGGAGTCGGGGTCGCAGCTACCGACCCAGGGCTTGGATGGATCGTAGCCCGGACGGTCTGGTACCGGGTTGCCCTTGTCGTCCAGCACGCCTTGCGGGCCGTAGCAGAAACGCCCCTGGTAGATTATGTGGTTATTGCCGTCGCCAAGCACCTTGAGGATATTGATGCCCGTTGCCTCGGCCCGACCAGCCTCCGTCGGGGCCAGATCGGCGACGTCAATCTCCCTTGCCATCAGGGCGGCTACCTGCGTTGCCGCCTCCGGGATCTCCAGGATGCGGACGTTCATGTACTCGGGCACCTTCCGATAGTGGTCGGGCCTGGCCTCCGTGACGATCTCGTCGCCCGGATTCCACTTCACGAGCTTGAACGGCCCGGTCCCGGCGCTGAGGTTCCGGTCGGCCTTCTGCTCCCCGAGGGTGTCGAACTTGTTCTTGCTGAAGATGGCGAAGCCCGAAATCCCGGTGAACTTCTCAAAGTAGAGGAGGTTGGGCTCAGTCTGATGGAACTCGATGGTGTAGTCGTCGACTACGTTGGTCTTCTTAGTGTAGGACCCGCTGATGAAGATGTTGGAGTGGAGCGTTCCCTCGCAGTGCTGCTGGTTCCAGGACCACTCCCAGTCCTGGGCCTTCACCTCGCCCCAGCCTCCGTCGAACTCGACGCCCTTCCTTATGTTCCACGTCAGGACAGTCTGGTCCGGGTTGTAAGACCATGACTCACCGAGGCCCATGAGGTTGATGCCGGGATCCTCGAAGCCAAAGTAGTAGACGAAATCGAGGATGCTCCACTGAAAGATGTTAATCATGGGGTTGTAGGCGAACTTGCAGGGGATTACATTGGGGAAGGCGATGTCCGCCTCGGCTATGCGGAGCTCTCCCGACGGGCCTGCGCCAACCGGGACAGCCGTCGGCGTCGCGACGAGAATCTGCGTCACGATGACAGGCTTTTCGACCTCGACGGTCCTGACGACCTCTTTCTCCACCTCGACCACCACCGTCTTGCCGGGGACCTGTACCTCTCTCACGACCTCTCTGATGACTTCGACTGGCTTCTCGACCTCCACGGTCTGAATTACCGTTTTCTCCACCTCGACGATCTTCTCGACAGGCACCTCCTTGATGACGTCGCGGGTCACTATCCTGTCTACAGGAACCTCCTTGATCGTCTCAGTGGAACAGGCCAAGGAGACCAGGACTATCGATAGTCCGATCAGTAACGCTCCACTCCTGAGTTTCATCTTGTGACTCCTCCTCTATTGCTATGCACGGCGAACGCGTCGTTTGTGGCGACTTACAACGGGAGATGAAGGGAGGTTGATGTCGCACCTCGCAAGTCGAGGCAGTCTAGACACGGCGCGTCGCGCTTGTCAATATTGTGAAATCGTTCACGTTGACCCCGACTCGCGAGAACTGATATCCGGAAAGGTGGTCTTCGGGTGTCCGTCGTGACACCGCTCCACACTGGGCATCCCACTCCCGGCGCGAATATAATAAACGCGTCGGTTGATCGCCCTCACACCACCCTGGAGAGAAGATATGGACGGGCCTCTTGCGGCACGGTTCATCCGGAACATCGACGCAAATCGGACTATTAAGGACGCGCTGGTCGCGGCCGTGGGGGCCGGCAGGCCGCGATGGCGTATCTCCGTCACGGACCTGGTGAATCCCGCCCAGGCTTACTACCGCTGGAAGCGGCCCGAAATTCGGCCCACGCTGGACAGGCTTCAGCTCATGATGGCCGGGACCGGGTTCCATGACGTATTTGGCAAGATCATCTCGACCGAGGAGTTCGTCGAGCAGACCCTGGAGCTGGACGGCATCGTCGGAAAGGTCGATATATATGAGGATGTCCTAGTCGAGGTGAAGACCACCAGTTCGATTCCCGCTGACATTTACGAGGGGCGGAATTCCTACTTCGAGCAGCTTGGGATGTACTGTGCACTGGCAGGGAACCCCGAGGGGCGTCTCTACGTCTACCAGCGCGAGAGCGACTGGCAGTCCTCCGAGTTGAGGGTGTACTCGGCCGAATTTCTCGACCTGGCGGGTATCGGTGAAGAGATGCGGCGGCGGCGGGACCTCTTCCAGGACGCCATGGACCGTGAAGACCCGTCAGGGCTTCCCCGATGTGAGTGGATGGAGCGTGGATGCGACTACTCGAAGGTCTGCGAGTGCAAGAACGCGGAGGAGGGGTCGCGTTTGGTCCCCCGAGACAGCGTGGTAATCGAGCCAAGAAACGACATCGCCGCCGACCTGAAGAACCAGCTCGTGAAAGCCCGTCCCCCAAGCACGGGCCTTCGCCTCAACGATCTGGTGTTCCCGAGGAAGACGGCACTGAGGAGAGGCCAAGCCAGCCCTTCCGCGGAAGGGTCCTCCCGCTCTCGAATGTCTCAGATCCAACAGATGGGGTTCCATCAGGCGCTGGGAAGCGCGATGCGGTACGGGTCGCCCGGCCAGTTCAAGATCGCGCCGGTCAGGCTGGGGAGCATCGACGACAGGGTGCAACTCTACCAGGACGCACCTACCATCCTCCGGGCGCCCAAGCTCAGGGACATGATCGAGCGGTCGGAACTGGCGCGCTTTTTCTCCCACTACTTCGACCGGATAGCCTTCGAGTGCTCCCTGGTGGGGAGCAAGCGAGGGCGCGTGATCCTCTACTACGAGACCATCCCGGGCGACAAGTTCATGGTGTACGACGTCATCTTTGCCGAGTTGGACGCGATTAGAGAGGAGGCGCAGCGCCGGCTCGATCTTCTCGAGGCGGGAGCCCCGGCCGGCGAGCTTCCGGCATGTCCGACCTGGATGGCCAAGTACTGTAATTTCGCGCCCGGCTGCGGTTGCGGTTTACGGGCGGAGCAGAACGTCCCTCGCCTTTTCTGAGCCGAGGAGCCTCCCGTGACGCCTCGGAGTTGAAACCAGCCTATCGCGCTGGTATCCTTGCGTCCCATTCTCCAGAAGGTCGGCCGGAGCCTTATACAGGGGCCCCAGCGCGCTAATTGTCCATCACGCACGGAGGAACTAGCTATGACGGAATCCAACGACAACATGGATGTCAGCGAGTCCCAGATCGCGTCTCACTGGCGTGAGGAAGAGGTGATCGAGCCCAAGGCTGGATTCGTTGCCCAGGCGAATATGAGCGACCCTGCGGTCTTTGACAGGTTCGGCCTGGACAACTTCCCGGAGTACTTCCGAGAGTATGCCGACCTCCTTTCCTGGGACCAGGACTGGCACACGACCCTCGACACGTCGAACCCTCCGTTTTTCAATTGGTTCCTAGGCGGCAAGCTAAACGCCTCGTACAACTGTGTCGACCGGCACCTCGCCGAGGCAAAGAACAAGGCGGCCTTTATCTGGGTCGCCGAGCCTGAGGATGAGGGCGACCGCGTAATCACTTATCAGGAGCTCTACGTCAGGGTCAACGAGTTCGCTGCGTTGCTGCGAGACTTCTGCGGTCTCAAGGCAGGCGACCGCGTGACGTTACATATGCCGATGATCCCAGAGCTACCGGTTGCCATGCTTGCCTGCGCCCGGCTTGGCGTAGTCCACTCCCAGGTATTCGGTGGGTTCAGCGGCAATGCCTGCGGGGACCGCATCGTCGATTCAGAGAGTCACGTCCTAATAACGATGGACTCCTACTACAGGAACGGCAAACTGCTCGATCACAAGGTCAAGGCGGACGAGGCCGTCGCCCAGGCTGAAAAAGGCGGCGTGAAGGTCGACAAGGTTCTGGTGTGGGAGCGGTTCCCGGGCAAATATTCGTCCCCGACGCCGATGGTCGAGGGACGCGACTACATCGTGGACGACTTGCTGAAGGACTTTCGTGGCAAGAGAGTCGATCCGGTTTCGATGCCGGCCGAGGCGCCGCTTTTCCTGATGTACACCAGCGGAACGACCGCAAAGCCCAAGGGCTGCCAGCACAGCACCGGGGGATACCTATCCTATGTCGCCGGGACGTCGAAGTACTACCAGGACATCCACCCCGAGGATGTCTACTGGTGCTTCGCCGACATAGGCTGGATTACGGGGCACTCCTATATCGTGTACGGCCCTCTTTCGGTCCAAGCGACCAGCGTCCTATACGAGGGGGTTCCCACGTTCCCGGACCCGGGTAGGCCCTGGAGGATAGCCGAGCGCCTCGGTGTGAACATATTTCACACGGCGCCGACCACCATCCGGATGCTGAGGAAGTCCGGCCCGGACGAGCCCCAGAAGTACGACTACCACTTCAAGCACATGACCACGGTGGGCGAGCCGATAGAGCCGGAGGTCTGGCGGTGGTATCACGAGGTCGTGGGCAAGAACGAGGCCGTCATCGTCGACACGTGGTGGCAGACCGAGACCGGGGGCTTCATCGGCACCACGCTTCCCGGCCTTCAGGCAATGAAGCCAGGAAGCTGCGGTCCGGGCGCCCTAGGCATCTACCCGGTCATCCTTGACGAGGACGGCAATGAGGTTGAGCCCGGCTCGGGCAAAGCCGGCAACATTTGCATCAGCAATCCGTGGCCGGGCTTCATGCAGACGATATACGGCGATCCAGACCGCTTCGTCGAGACTTACTTCGCTAAGTACAACAAGAACCCGAACAGCAAGGACTGGCGCGACTGGCCCTACATGACCGGTGACGGCGCGATGCAGGCGGCAGACGGTTACTTCCGAATCGTCGGGCGCATAGACGACGTTATCAACGTCGCCGGACACCGGCTCGGGACTAAAGAACTGGAGTCGGCGGCGCTGACGGTGGAGGCGATCGGTGAGGCGGCGGCCGTGCCGGCCTACGACGAGCTAAAGGGCCGCGTCCCCGAGATCTACGTGTCTCTGAAGCCGGGCTATAGTGTCGACGACGATATCGAAGGCCAGGTGAAGAGGGCGATTTCTCAGATAATCGGGCCGATCGCCCGCCCTAGCCACGTCTGGGTGGCCGAAGACCTGCCCAAGACGCGCTCCGGGAAGATCATGCGCCGCGTAATCGCGGCTGTCTCGAACTTTATGGACGTGGGTGACACCACGACCCTGGCAAACCCGGAGGTGGTCGAGGAGGTCCGGCTGATGGTCCAGAGTGCCAAGGTCAAGGCCGGTCAGGTCCCGCCCAATCTTCCGAAAGAGGTGCAGGCGGAGTTGATGAGGTTCGGCGAGGAGAGCTAGGGGCTGTTTGTCGGGCATTCCCTACTGCGCCCCCGCCTACCGGACAGAATCAAGGGTCCGCCACGACACGGGCATCGACGGATTCTGCAGCTATAACAGCTCGATTTCTTTGACGTGTGGCGCATATGTGCCGATGGCAGTCTCCATCATCAATAGGACGAGGTTGCGGTCCGGGACGCGTTCAGGGCGCTCGTCGTCCCGGCCCATCGTGTAGCGAGCCGTTAGCTTCCCGCCATCCAGTCCGATGAATTCGACCGAGCCTCCCACGGAAGCGACGATGGTCTGGATGCTGCTGAGGACGGACTGGACTCCTGGGTCCATTGGACTCCCTCCGCTATATCGGCTGGTGGCACGACGCTGACAAGGCCGAGCCAAAAGCAGCTTAGATATGCGAAGTATTCGTGTCAAGGTAGGTCGGACGCCGTGAGCCGCCAGCACCATATCTTCCCTTTGGTCCATTCGACCGCTTTCGAGGGAATGACGGAATGAGGACGGCGGGTCTGGTGTTGGCGAGAGGCGAATAGACCGTTCGTGAGAGCAGGACGGCGTTAGAATTGGGCTCTCGTGCTAAGTTGACATCCTCAGACACGTGTGTAAAATGGGG
Organism: Chloroflexota bacterium; assembly: GCA_027624995.1. Classification (GTDB taxonomy): domain Bacteria; phylum Chloroflexota; class Dehalococcoidia; order Lucifugimonadales; family CATQGZ01; genus CATQGZ01. The sequence goes on along the minus strand of JAQBTI010000010.1, from coordinate 14,289 downwards.
CATTCGATGCCCCCGGGATTACCCACGTGTTTGGTCTTCCCTGCTTAATTACCTCGGTTTAGTTGGAACGGCGGTGATATGAGGGTTCCGGTCTTTGTCAGGCCTCGATTGCTGATTCTCTTTGGGTGCCTTGCTGTTTTCGGATTGGCCATTGCCTGCGGAGGCGGCACCAAAGAAGTAGTCAGGGAGGTGCCGGTCGACCGCATTATCGAAAAACAGGTCGTCAGAGAGGTGGTCAAGGAGGTAGCGGTCGAGAAACAGGTGTTCATAGAGGTGGAGCGACCGGTCGTCATCACCCAGATAATCGTTGCCACCCCGACAGCAGTTCCAGCTGCCGCTGGCCCATCGGGTACTCTGATCGTTGCCGATGCCGACATCGCGTTCCCGAACTTGATTCCTTGCAAGTTCGCCTACGACCCACAGCAGCAAGTCCACCGCTGGAGCGTGTTCGACACCGCCTACTACTGGGGGTTCGACGAGCCCGGAATAAGCCTGATCGGTCTGGGAAAATCCTGGACCTACAACCCCCAACAGACGGTACTGACCTGGAAGGTCCGCAAGGGCGTTGCGTTCGACGGCGGTTGGGGAGACGTAACGGCGGAGGACTGGGACTGGTCCTGGAACTCTCAGCACTGCGACGGGTCTCTGCACTCGGGCATCTTCATCAGCAAGTCCTACACGAAGGAGACGAGGGTCGTAGACGAGAGCACCATCGAGTTCCATCTGACGGAACCGAACCTGTTCTACCTGTACAAGTTCAGCGGCCCGGGCGAGGGCGGAAGCTTCACGATATTCAGCAAGGCCAAGTCAGACGCACTCGGTGAGCAGAAGGCGGACCGCAACCTGACGGGCGGGACTGGCCCGTTCAGGTTCGTGAAGTGGAGCCCGGGCGACGAGATCGTGACCGAGGCGAGGCCGGACCACTACCGCAGGGTCCCAGAGTACGGGACGGTCCGCATCGTCGAGATACCCGAGGCTGCCACTCAGGTGGCCGCGTTGATGGCGAAGGAGGTGGATATCGCGGAGATGCCCACGATCGATGCCGCGCGCGTGGCGGACTCAGGCATCAACGTCATAAAACTACTCGGAGACGGTACATCCCAGATCATCATGCAGGGCCGCTTCTGCTTCGGACCCCAGGGCGTGCTTGACGATAAGGGAAACCCGGTGCCCGACCGCCCGGCCTTCGACCCCTCCAAGCCCTGGGTTGGCAGCTGCGACCCGGACTCGCAAGAATGGGAGAATGCCCGCAAGGTACGTAACGCTGTCGCCCTGGCAATCAACCGTCAGGCGATCGTCGACAACATACTCGGAGGTTTCGGGTTCGCTGGAGCTAAGCCGGGGTTCATGTTCAAGCAGGCGGTGGATCAGTACGTGCCTTTAGCGAAAGCCGCGGGGTTGGACTGGGAGAGCAAGTACGACTCGAGTGCGGCCAGGGCGCTTCTTTCCGAGGCAGGATGGCCCAACGGGTTCGAGGTACTGATGAGGGTGACGACGGGTGATCATCCACTGGCCGTCGAAATGGCCGAGGCGATCGCAAAGGACCTGGCGGTGATAGGGGTCGACGTAAAGATCGAAACACTGACATACACGGGCAACCGGCCCGCCGTGGTGGCTCGTGAAAACGGCGACTGGTGGTTCCAAGCCGATTCCGGCGGCGCCCCCAGCGCGGCGTTCCCCAACACCGAGACCTGGGCACACCGGCGCAATCCCGAGGCGGCCTTCAACAGCGGCTGGGAGCTACCCGAGGCCGTGGTGTTGTCGAAAGTAATGGAGAGGTGCGAGACTCAGCAGTGCCTTGACGAGGGTAGGGTTGCTATGTTCGACTGGTGGGCCGAAGATCAGGGCTACGTATCGGTCGTGAATTCGTTCGGCGCAATGGGAGTGAACCCTGACAAGGTCGGAGACTGGCGTCAGCCTCTGGGGATAGGCATTCACCCGGGCAACAGGTTCAGTCTGGAGTACCTTCAGAAACCGAAGTAACAGCATCGCTTGCGTAATGTAGACTGACGCCTACTTAAGTCGGAGCGAATGGATTGAAGAGGTTCCTGGTACGGCGGGCTTTCACAGCGGTAATCACCTTGCTGGCGGTCACCGTTCTGGTGTTCGTTCTGGCTCGAATGACTGGTGACCCGAGGGTCTTGCTGCTGGGCGACCAGACTCAGACCAGCCAGGAGCAGTGGGACGCATGGGGCCGCGACTTCGGAATAGACAAGCCCATTGCCATCCAGTACGTCATCTACCTCGGGAAGCTCGTTCGTGGAGACCTGGGCGACTCGATTCTGCAGAGGCGACCGGTCGCCGAGCTCATTTGGCACAGGCTGCCCAATAGCGCACAGTTGGCCGGAGTCGCCTTCGCATTCTCCATCGTAATCGGGATACCTCTCGGCATCGTGGCAGCTGTGACCCGCGGGAGCGCCTGGGACTACTCCTCCCGGAGCTTCGCAATGTTCGGGCACGCCGCTCCGTCTTTCTGGGTCGGTATCGTTCTGATCTTCGTGTTTGCAGTCGGGGTGAACGTCAACCTAGGACTATTCGAATTCAAGACCGACTGGTTCCCAACCTCTCGTAAGGAGGCAGGCTTGCTGTCTTACGTCCTGCCCGGCCTTACGCTGGGCTGGGCATCGGCAGGCGGGCAGCTACGGCTGATGCGCTCGTCGATGCTGGAGGTGCTCGACGCCGAGTACATCAAGCTGGCTAGGGCGAAGGGAGCATCGCGCACAACGGTGATCCTCAAGCACGCTGTGCGCAATGCGTTCATAGCCCCTCTGACGTACGCGGGTCTGACTCTCGCCGGCCTGGTCACGGGCACGATCGTAGTTGAGACGGTGTTCGCCTGGCCCGGCCTCGGGCTGCTGTCCATCTGGGCGGTCAATAATTCGGACTACCCCATCCTGCAGGGCATAATCCTGCTGGTGACCTTCGCCTTCGTGCTCACGGCCTTCATTACGGACGTTCTTTACGCCTTTCTGGACCCGCGGATAAGGTTCACATGACTGTCGCCGCGGCTGGAACAGGACTGTAGATATGGCTGAAGCCCGGACAACAGTACCGGTACTGGATGCCACTCTAAGGCGTAGCAGTTGGCGGCCTGGTTGGTTGCCCGACCTCCGCAGATGGCCGGTCACCTCGGTCATCATCCTGGTGCCGTTCGCCATAGCGGCGGTGGCCGCGCCTCTCGTGGCACCCTACGGTCTGAACGAAGGCTCGCTGAGCGACCGGCTTTTGCCCCCACTCTTCTTCGGCGGCACGACGGACCACATTCTCGGGACCGATCCCCTCGGCCGCGACATGCTCAGCAGAATCATCTACGGTGCCCGGATCACCGCGCTGGTCGCCGGAGTAGCCCTGGTTGCCGGAGGGGCATTCGGAACGGTAATGGGTCTGATCTCCGGCTACCTCGGCGGGTGGGTCGACGAGGTCATCATGAGGATCGTCGATATCAAGTTCTCGCTTCCGTTCATCCTGATCGCGCTGGCATTGACTCTCATCTACGGCTCCAGCCTCGAGCTTCTGCTGGCCCTATTGGCCTTTTTGAACTGGGGAGGGTTCGCCCGCCAGGTCCGGGGAGAGGTACTCCTGTTGCGAGAGATGGACTACGTCAAACTCGCGAAGGTGGCCGGCGCCTCCACTCCTCGCATACTGATAAAGCACATCTTCCCCGGAGTGCTGAACACGGTCGCCGTAGTAGCTACGATCTCTGTCGGAGGGTTGATCCTCGCCGAGGCCGGACTGAGCTTCCTGGGCGCGGGTATACCTCCCCCCACTCCGGCCTGGGGCTCCATGACGGCATCGGGCCGCCTATACATAGCTACGTCGTGGTGGGCGAGTGTGATGCCGGGACTGGCCATAGCGCTGGTGGTCGTCGCCCTGACCCTCCTCGGCGACTGGATGCGAGACCGCCTGGACCCGCGTCTCAGACAAGTCCTCTGACCTCCCCCGCCTCCTCATCCGTTAGGCCCGAAGAGCACCACGTCGTCGTACGCGGCGTAAGGCTCCGGTACGTGGTCTGGGATGGTGGAGGGCCGACCATCCTGCTGCTTCACGGCGACATGCGGACCAGCCGCAGCTTCGATGCCCTTGCCAGGGAGCTGAAGGGTGAATTTCGGATCGTCGCGCTGGACGCGAGGGGGCACGGCGGTAGCGACTGGCCGCCCACTGGATACTCAATTCGCGATCGGGTCGACGACCTGACGGCTTTCTGCAAAGCGATAGGGCTCAAGGACGCGGTCGGTATTGGTCACTCCATGGGCGGCGGTATCGTCCCCCTTTCCTCGCAGGATGCTCCGGGCATCTTCAGCAGCATGGTCCTCCTCGAGCCCGACTTCGTGTTCGACGATGCCTTTCACCGTCGAGGCGTCCGCCGTTTCAACAGGCCGCGGCGGGCGTGGGCCAGCCGCTCGGAGCTTCAGGCCTACCTGGGACAGCACAGAATGGCGGGCCGGTGGCGCGACGATGTTATAGAGGACGTCGTCCAACACGAGACGATGGAGATGCCGGACGGGACCGTCGAGATGAAGTGGTCCACGTCCACGTTCAACGTGGAGGACGGACCGGGCAATCGCTACGATCTGCGGCCTGTCTTCAGAGACATGAACATACCGGGGTTGTTCGTCTTGGGAGAGGAGAACGCGGGCTACTACGCGGACCTGGCGAGAATCGCGTCCGACCGGCCGGGCCTCAGATCCGTGACCGTGTCTGGGGCCGGCCACAACATGTATATGGAGCGTCCCGACGCGGTCGCTGCGCTTATCAAGTCTTTCGTGGCGGGCGAAGATTTGCCTGAAACGATGTAGACGCTGCCGACGGATGGCCCGGGTTCACACCTTTTGTATCGACTTGTATCGACGACTGATTCAAAGGATTTCAGTATGGAGTACTGGCAGGTGGCGGCGGGACAGGGAGCTCGTGATTACTCGGACATTTTCCTGCGATTCGGCGTGATGCTGGTAGGGGACGGGACCCCCGGATCATTCTCAGAAAACAAAGGCCAATACCGCAGACAAGGCAGGCATGCTCATATTGTTCGTTTCGCGGAGCAAGTATCCGAAGATGACGACATCGTGATCCTGAAGAGGCCCCATCATCGCCAGTGGGAGATCCAAGCGGTGGGGCGAGTGGCAGGCGACTATGAGTACCTGGCGCAGTTTGACGATGTAGAAGGATGGGATATCCGACACTGTCGCCGAGTCGAATGGGTACGCCCATCGAGTAGCGTGATAACTAATGGTCTTTCTATTGGAGCCTTCAAGCGGGTATCCAACAGAAGCATCAGAGACCAAGCCATCCGTGTATTGGACGAGGGCGACAAGGTAGAGCCGGTGGATATCCCAGGGCCTGCGAGAGACATCTCGGACGAGGATCTAATAGAGACCTTGATTGGAAGCGGGTTGCGCCCTGGGGATGCGGAAACTGTGATCCAGACCATCTGGCGGGGCCGCCGTTTGGCGACCTGGTACAGCCGATTCGGGCGTGATCTGGGTGAACACGAGATTCGTACGTTTTCTGATAGTGCCTATCCTATTGGCGATAGGGTGGTCAGAACAGAGGATCAAGATAGAGTGGAAGAGGACCGATCTCGCTTTGTTTCGGGATGTCTACCAACGTGGAGCCGAGCCTGATCTAATCCTCGAATCCAAGCGGATGCGCGAAGGGCTGGGCTACGCCGAGCGCCAAGTGGCGAGATATGCTCGGGAGTTTCCTGGATGCCAACGGCTGATTGCCTCAGACGGCATCCGCTACCAGCTTTATAGGCGAGGCGATCCCAATGGTAAGTGGAAATTCACGGCTTACATGAACCTGCTAAAGCTACGAGACCGTCATCCGTACCTCGAAGACATCTCCGGGGCATCAGATCTGGGCACCGAGCTCATGCCGCAGTGAGACGAATGGCATAAGAGTCCTACCAACACCGCACCTACCAATCCCGCCCTCGCCGATGCCGTGCCTCTATGGGTTCCAGGGGTGGGCGCTGGCGACCTCTTCGTTCAGATCTGCACCCCAGCCCGGTCGGTCGGGGACGGTCATGTAGCCGTTGGCGATCTCGGGCGACTCGGTTATGAGATCGTCTTTCCATGGGACGTCGTCGACGTCGGTCTCCATGATCCGCAAGTTAGGGACCACCGCGCACAGCGCCAAGCTCATGTACGTCCCAAGGTGGCTGTAGTAATTGTGCGGCGCCACATTCAGCTGAAAGACCTGTGCCAGGTCGCTGACCTTCTTTGATTGGCTGAAGCCGTTCCAGGCGACGTCGACCATGAACACGTCGGCCGCGTGTAGCTTGAAGTACGGTAGGTACTCTCGCATGTGGTACAGGTTCTCGCCTGTGCAGATGCGGGTCGACGTCGACTCCTTGACCTGTAGCACGGCTTCCGGGTCGTACATGTCTATTTCGAGCCACAGCAAGTCGAAGGGCTCAAGCACCTTGGCGATGCGCATGCATCCCTCGGTCTTGAAGTTGAAGTTGAGGTCCAGGTTGATATCCACGTCTGGGCCGACGGCCTCGCGAAAGGTGCCGATCAGGGTCTCGAGGTGACGCAGCATCGGCGTCGTCACCACCTGGTCCTTGGTCGCCATGTCTCCCAGGAATGTCGCTACGCCCGTGGAGGCAGGTTCGCCCGGCACGACGATGTTGGTCTTGAGCGCGGTATAACCTCTGCTGACGACCTCGCGGCCCAGATCGGCGATGTCTGACATCGTCCTGATCGGTGGTGTGCCGATCAAATCGGACGCCATGGCCCTGATAGTGCCGCAGTGAGACCAGTACAGGCGGACGCGGTCTCTGGTCGGGCCGCCGAACATCTCTGCGACCGAGATGCCCAGAGACTTGGCCTTAATGTCGATCAGGGCTGCCTCAATCCCTGCGACAGCCCTGGCCCCTATTCCGCCGGGGCTCTGAAGGATAGGACCGGCGGTCATGTCCCAGAAGCGGGCCTCGAAAGGCCGCGGGTCTTTGCCGATGAGCAGGGGTTTAAGGTCCTCGATCGTGCCGACGACGCCGTATGGGGTTGCGCCGCTGCACTCCCCGTAACCGGTGACCCCCTCGTCCGTCTCGATCTTGACGAAGGTCCACGGACGCCATCCGGCGTCGACTATGAAGGTCTCGATGGCCGTTATCTTCATGATGACACCTCCAGGGGTCCGGGGTAGGTTGGGGATGGATGGTACCACAGGCTACCGTTGGGAATGACACATCGGCAATTTCTGTCATTCTGAGGAGCGGAGCGACGAAGAATCTGGAGGCGCGAGGTGTCATGCATGTACGACCGTCGGCTGCGCCCCACCTCCCCAGGTTCTTCGCTACCGCTCAGAACGACGGCACCAATGTTATTTCGCGGATGACCACCAGTCCGGGGGAGCCTTAGAGCTGTACCTGGAGACGGAAAGTCCCCGGTTCGAGCAGCCCTAAGCCTTCAGCGAGACGCCGCCGTCCACCACGATGACCTGGCCTCGAATCATGGCAGCGTCTGGGCTGCACAGGAATGCGACTACCCTCGCGATGTCGTCGGCGCTTACCGTTCGGCCGGTCACGGTCTGCTGCCCGGCCTCGAGCATCTCCTCCCGGTTCGGGAAGTGGTCCAGGGCGCCCGTCTCGACATACCCGCCCGAGACTGCATTTACCGAAATGCCTTTGGGGGCTAGCTCGACGGCAAGATAGCGTGTCACCGCCTCCAGTGCAGCCTTGGATGTACCGACCGAGAAGTAGTTGGGCAAGACTTTGGTCGAGCCCTGACTGGTGATGTTGACGATGCTGCCGCCCTGGTCCATCAGCTTCGATGCCTCTATGGAGCAGAGCCAGGCCGCCTTGGCATTGACGTTCATGGTCCAGTCCCAGTGCTTTTCCGTGAGCTCGGAGGCGGAGCGCTGGACTCCCGAGGCAGCGTTGTTGACCAGGATGTCGAGCCGCCCGAACTCCTTCTCGACGGTAGCGAAGATGCCCTTCAGCTTTGCAGTATCGGCGATGTTGGACCTGATCCGCAGGCTGCGGACGCCGAGGGCCTCGATCTCGCTCTGTGTCTCGATGGCTGCAGAGTCGCTGCGAAAGTAGTTGAAGGCGACATCCACCCCACGGCCGGCGAGATCAAGGGCGATGGCCTTTCCGATTCCCCGCGACCCCCCCGTAACCAGGGCGGTCTTGCCGTCGAAAGACATCGCCTAGATGGCCATTCCGCCGTCGACGCTGATTACCTGGCCGGTGACGTAGCTGGACTTCGTGCCGGCGATGTGGCCCACGAAATGTGCGATGTCCTCCGCCTCGCCGAAGTGGCCCATCGGAATCCAGGTCATGATGCGGTCCTTCTGCTCTTGCTGTAGGCCATCGACCGTATCGGTGTTTATGTATCCGGGCGTGATGGCATTGACTGTGATGCCGCGCGTGGCCACCTCTTTGGCGAGTGCCTTGGTGAACCCGATAATCGCCGCCTTGGACGCCGAATAGTTGGCCTGGCCGATGTTGCCCCTGATTCCAACCACTGAGCCGATATGGATGATCCGCCCCCACCGGTTGCGCATCATGCCGCGAAGGACGGCCCGCGTGCAGTAGAAGGTCCCATTCAGGTTTGTGGCAATTACCCTGTTCCAGGCGTCATCCGACATCCGGACCAGTAGGCCGTCGTCGATAATGCCCGCGTTGTTGACCAGGATGTCAACGGATCCCCAGGTTTTCGTGGCCTGATCGACCATCGCCGAAACCTGTTCGAGATCGCTGACGTCGGCATGGACCGCGAATGCCTCCCCGCCGTTGGATTCGATAGTCTTGACGACCTCTTGGGCGGCGTCGCCGGACGTGTTGTAGTTGACGGCGACCTTGGCCCCCATCTCCGCCAGTCGGAAAGCGATAGCCTTCCCGATGCCTTTAGAGGCGCCGGTAACTAGGGCAGCCTTGCCATCCAGGTCACGTTTGTCCAACTCTACTCCTCGGGGCGCTACTCGCGTACAGCCTCGCGCACCTTCCCCAATTCCTCGTTGATTTTCTCGATGAACCGCGTTTCGACGGCCATCTTTGCGATTCCGATGGCACGCTTCAACGATTCAGCGCGGGCTCGGCCATGGCCGACGACGCTGACTCCGTTGACCCCCAGCAACGGTCCTCCTCCGGCACCTTCGGCCGGGTTACTCAGATCGTGGATAGCCTTCGCGATGCCGTCGACCTCTTCCTGTGCGAGCTTGCCGCTCAGGCTGGTCCGAAGGTGCTCGGCCAGCGCGCTGCCAAACCCCTCGGACAGCTTCATGACGACGTTCCCGACGAATCCGTCGCAGACGACTACGTCTGCCTTGTCCAAGAGGATGTCGTTGGCTTCGACGTTGCCGACGAAGTTTAGGCTGGTCTTTTGAAGAAGCTCTGACGTCTCCTTGACCTGGCGGTTACCCTTCCCGGCTTCGGCGCCCACGCTAAGCAAGGCGATACGGGGCCGCTCCACGCCCAACAGCTGGCGGGCGAAGACGTCCCCGATGACGGCGAAGCTCACAAGCTGGGAGGGCCTGCAGTCGACGTTAGTGCCGACATCGAGTATCACGGTTTTCGGGGCCAGCCCGACGACAGGGCCTCCGAGCGCCGGTCGGTCGATCCCATCGATCACCCCCAGGATATATGCCGCCGCGGCCATCGCCGCTCCGGTCGAGCCCATACTAACGCAGGCGTCCGCCGCCCCTTTCTTCACCATGCCCGTCGCGACGATGACTGAAGCCTTCGGCTTCTGTCGCATCGCAAGCATGGGCTGCTCCCCCTCGGCGACGACGCCCTCGGAGGGCACGATCTGGATTGGAAGCGCCTTCGCGTCGTGCTTTGCCAGCTGTGCCGAGACCTGCTCGGGGTCTCCTACTAGGAAGATCGCAACGCCGCCGTCGGCTGCGGCCTGTACTGCTCCGGCCACGATCTCGGCCGGGGCAGAGTCGCCCCCCATGGCGTCAACCGCAATTCGTGTAAGACCTGTCTCTTGGGTCACCTGGTAGGCTCCTGGTGTAGTTGTTAGTTTCCGGTGCTCGGTGGGACGGTCACGGTAGCGTCGCCGGTGATCGCCACTTCGCCCGTCTGTCGTTGCACCTCGACGGTACATGCGATCTCGCGGACTCCGTCAGACCCGCCGACCCTCTTGACCTTCCCGGAGGTCGTCACGCGGTCACCCGGCCGAACCGGGGCCTTGAACCGGAGTTTCAAAGATCCGCCAGTGGCCCAGCTGGGCCCGAAGGCCAGGGACATCATCTCGGAAATGGACGCGGCTATCATCATACCGTGTGCGATGGTACCACCGAACTGCGACCGCGCGGCGAACTCCTTATCCACGTGGATGGGGTTGAAGTCACCGGAAGCTCTAGCGTAGCTCTCGATCTGCTGTTGAGATACGCTCTTTTCGACGGTCGGCAGTGCGTCGCCTTCCTGCATCATGCCGGAACCATTATGGTGCTTTTACCTTCCATCACCTGCGTGCCGCGGCTGTCTTCGACCTCGAGCCGCACCACCAGAAACCGCCATTCGCCTCGGACGGAGTTCTGGAGCAGCGTCGCCCGGCAGTCGAGCGTCTCCGGGGGAGAGACTGCCCCTTTGAACTGGATCTCCTGCCCGACGTGCAAGGTGCCGCCTGGAATAGCCAGGTCCTGCACTACGCCCCTGAGGCTCAACGCCGCGATGGCCATCGGTGGGGCTGTCTCCGAGCTTGCCGAGGTGTCGCCGACCGCTTCCACGTAGGCGGATACGGCGGCATCGTCGAGGACGTACCGCTGGTCTGAGACGACTTGGTTGGCTAGAAGCTCGGCGTAATCGATGGGCATATATAGAGGACAACCATCGCGATTATATGGGGTTTGATGCTCCCAAGGCAACGAAGCGACGGCTTCGGCCCGTGCCACCAGAGTCATGCGATAACAACTGTCATTCTGAGGAGCGGAGCGACGAAGAATCTGGCGGGGTGTGGCCGCCCTGCCTCCGGTGCCGTGGGGTTGCTCCCCACCTCCCCAGGTTCTGAGCGGTAGCGAAGAACGACAACACCATTCTATTTCGCGGCCTGACCATCCAATCGTGACCCTACACAGGCTCTGCGAATCCTGGCACGGCCTAGTGGGCGAGGGTCTCGCCCGGCGGCGGGCCGATTTTGTTGTAGCAGTCCAGTGCCGCGACCTTGTAACACTCCGCCAGGGTCGGGTAGTTGAAAACCGTGTTGACGAAGTACTCGAGCGTCCCTTCGAAGGCCAGGACCGCCTGGCCAATGTGGACCAGCTCGGTTGCCTCAGCTCCGATTATGTGTACTCCCAGCAACCTGCGTGTCTCCCGGTGGAACAGGAGCTTGAGCATGCCGGTGTCGTCACCCAGGATGTTGCCGCGCGCAATCTCCCGATAGCGTGCCAGACCAACTTCGTACGGGACCGCGGCGGCTGTTAGCTCCTGCTCCGTCTTGCCCACCATCGATAATTCCGGCACGGTATATATGCCGTAGGGGAAGTGGTCGGGGGAGGAGTTGTACTCAATGCCGAAGGCATGGCAAGCCGCGATTCGGCCTTGCTCCATCGACGTGGAGGCCAGAGACGGGAATCCCACGACGTCTCCGACGGCGTAGATGTGAGGTTGGGCGGTCCGGTAGTGTTCGTCAACAGCCAGCCTTCCACGCTCGTTTGCAGACAGGCCTGCGGCGGGCAGGTCGAGGGCCGCGGTCGCCCCGACGCGGCCGGTCGAGTAGAGTAGGAGTTCGGACACGATCGTCTTGCCCGACTTTAAAGTGGCCACGGCTTGGCCCGGGCTGGACCTGACCTCCTCCACCTCCTCGCCCAGCCGGAAGATGCAGTCCAAGTTCCTCATGTGATATATGAGCGCTTCGACTATCTCCCTGTCTACGAAGTTCAGGAGGTCTTCGCGCTTCTCGACGATGGTAACCCCCGAGCCCAGCGCAGCGAAGATCGAAGCGTACTCGATGCCGACGACCCCTGCCCCAACAATTGTCATCGTGCGCGGTATTTCGCTCAGCCCCAGGATGCCGTCGGAGTCGATGACTGTGTTGCCGTCGGCCTCGAAGCCCGACGGTTGGGCCGGGGTGGTCCCTACTGCGACGACGACATTGTCGGCCTGAACGTAGACAGTTCCTTGTCGACCCGTGACGGCCAGCCTGTGAGGGTCCAAGAATCTAGCCTCGCCATCGACGACTTGCACGCGGTTGCGCCTCATCTGGTGCTTAATCACGTCGATCTCTCTCTCGATGACGTAGCTGCAACGGAACAGCAGGTCTGCCATCGAGATGTTCTCTTTGACCGTGAAAGAGGAGCCGTAGATGCCGCGCTGGCGGAAGCCCGTGAGATACAGAACGGCTTCGCGAAAAGTCTTCGATGGAATGGTGCCGGTATTGATGCAGACGCCGCCGACGACATCGCGGCGCTCGCAGATACCGACTCTCTTCCCGAGCTTAGCGGCCTGGACGGCGGCCCGCTGCCCGGCCGGACCGGTCCCGATCACGAACATGTCGAACTGTAGGAGGCCGCTACCGTTATCAGGCGGGGTGGGCAAATTGAAACACCTTTGGAGGTTGGACCGATGAGGGACCTCAGCGAGTGTAGCCATGGCCCGACGCCGGTGTCAACGACGCCGGCTCCAATGGGCTGCACGGTCGTTTACTCCAGTCGCGGTCGTTGCTACACTACCGCCCGGTCAATCACGGGGGAGATCTACCTGCCAGATCACGCTTAGGAGAGTTACAGCGTGCCCGTAATCACCGGTGGCCAGGCCCTGGCGAGGTCGCTCGCCAGCGAAGGCATCAAGGTCGTCTTCGGCGTACCCGGCGCGGGCCAGTACGAGGCGATAGACGGGATCTACCAAGAATCGCGGATACGGTACATCGCGACGCGGCACGAGCAGGCTAGTTCCTACATGGCCGATGGGTATGCCAGAGTTAGCGGCGAGCCCGCTGCGATTCTGGTGGTCCCCGGGCCCGGTATGTACAACTCGATGTCCGGCATCACCGGGGCGTACTCTCAGGGCTCGCCTATGGTGGTGGTTTCCGGCGAGGGTCACGCCGACCGCCCTGTCCAGGACGAGCTTGCGTTCGTGCGAGGGATAACCAAATGGGCCGCCAAGATCGAAAAGGCAGTCGACGTTCCGGGCGCGGTGCACCACGCATTCGGAGAGATGAGGACGGGGCGGCCGGGCCCTGTTTACCTGGAGGTCCCTCACCGAGTGCTTGCGGCCGAGGCCGACGTTGAGCTAAGGGAGCCCGCTCCGCCTGCCGCGGCCGAACCCACTCCGAATAGCGTCGAGGAGGGGGCTGCCGCGCTGGCTGCGTCCGAAAGGCCCGCTATCCTTGTCGGGGGTGGCCTCGACTCGAAGGCCTCGGAAGCGCTCAGGCGGCTCGCCGAGCACCTCCAGGCACCGGTCCTGACGTCTTCCGAGGGCAAAGCTCGCTGTCGGACAGGCACCAGCTCTCGCTTGGCTTGCTGAACCCCGGCTACGGGCCCTTGGGAGAGTGGATCAACGGCAGAGATGCGTTCCTGGTCGTGGGCCCAGCTGGCCCCAGGGGAGGGTTCTTGACCGATAAGACCGTGGTGAGCATCGACGTCGAGGAGTCAGGCGACGCGGCTGGAAATGTGGAGATCATCGGCAGTCTTGCGGTCTGCCTCGAAGCGCTTTACAGCCGGGTGGCCACAGTGATCCCGCCTCGCGAGCCGGACGTCGCGAAGCTGGACTCCATCAGGGCCAAGAGGTTTGGGCCGGACGAGCAGCTCGAGCCCCAGGCCTCGTTCACGCGCGCCATCAGGTCGGCTATGCCGGACGATGGGGTGCTCGTCCAGGCATGACACAACTTGGCTACTACGGTCGGAACTACTACCCTGCGTACGCGCCTCGCACGTACCTGGTAGCCGCACACGGCACACTTGGCCACGCCTTTCCGGTGGCGCTGGGCGCCAAGATCGCCGTACCTGATAGGGCGGTTGTGGCCGTGTCGGGGGATGGCGGCTTCCTCTACAACTCACAGGAGCTTGCGACGGCCATCCAGTACGGGATCAACGTTGTAGTGATCGTGTTCAACGACAACGCCTACGGCAACGTGCTCAGGGCCCAGATGGAGCAATTCGACGGTCACGTAATTGGGACTCGGCTGCACAACCCAGATTTCGTCGCCCTGGCCCAGTCTTACGGCGCCCTCGGTGTCCGGGCCGATGGGGCCGATGCGCTTGAGCAGGCTTTGCGGGAGGCGATCGCGACCGACTCGACCACCGTCATTGAGGTCCCGGTGGGCGCGATGGAGCGGAAGTACTGAGCAACAGGCGACGGGCGGACTCCCCACCCGGGTCTGTTCCCGCCCTGCCTTCCCC
>JAQBTI010000338.1 GCA_027624995.1 Chloroflexota bacterium | reverse complement strand
GACCGCTTCCGAGTTCGGTACGTCCGGGACCCAGTTTCTGCCTGAAGAAGACGAGTTCCGGATGTCCTCAATCGGCAAAGTCAGGTCCCGGTCCCGTTCCATCGCGCCGATCATGAATGCGCAGTCACCGTCGATGATCAACATCTCCGCGTACCTCCTTCGATAACCGATTTCGTCGCTTCCACCAGCGCATTCTACGGCAGGCCGGGTTATCGCTGCAGGGGGAGACTTGCGACTTCGTGAGAGTTTCGTGACTGGCGACCGACTAGACTTGTTATGAGGGGTCAAAAGCAGAAAGGAATGACTTCGTGTCGCACGTTCGGAGCGTAAGGCTGCTGCTCGCGGTCGATCGGGAGTATCGCCGAAGCTTGCGTCAGCTACCGGCCTTGTTCGCCCAGATAGATGTGGTCGGAGAGGCGGAGAGCGCGAGAGAAATCGCCGCGAAGGCCGGTCCCTTGTCACCTGACGTAGTCCTGCTGGATGTGGACGTTCCCGAAATGAACGGCTTGGAGACCGTTCGGATTCTCCGAGACCATGAGGTCGAAGGCAAAGTAATCGTCTTGAGCTCCGACACGGCTCACCTTGAAGAGGCCCTGAGTGCCGGTGCGGTGGGTTATCTGCTGAAGAGCGCTCCGCTGGACGAGCTCCTGAGCGTCCTCCGGAGTACCCACAGGGAAGGCTTCGTGTTTGGGGCGAGCGTCATGGGCGTCCCAGAGGGCATGGAGACCGCGCTTCGATATATGGCCTCACGACCGGGCCGAGAAGAGCCGATTGGTCCAGTTCTACCCGTGGCCGAGGAGTTGAGCGAGTCCTCCGAAAACGAGAGCGGATTTACTAATCCATCCCGAGGAACCGTCGGATATGATCAGCCGGTACAGGCTGAGCTGGCAATTTCTGGTCCTGTGGACATCGGCACGGCCCTCAAGATTCACGAGTGGCTGCGTGAGGCCGCGGACATCGAGCTCAGTGAGATTGCAGGCTCGTGGTCGGGTGACGTCACCCTGAAGATCAACATGTCCCGGCCGGTCCCAATCATGAGGATGCTTGCCGGCTTGCCGCAAGTCGAGTCGGTATTCGAGGAGCCGATTTCAAGCGCCGATGCAGCACCATCCGGGGTCGTAACGAACCTAACGGATCTGCCGGAGTTTAGGCAGCTTCACTCACTCCCCATGCGTTACCGAATCATCCTCAAGGCGCAATGAGACCTCTGGCCGTCCTTATTTCTCGTGCTCCCAGATCGGCCGTGTGCCGACGTCCACTCCACCGTCTACCGTCAGCACCTGGCCAGTGAACCCATCCAGCCCCGTCGCTGGCCAGGTATTGGGCCGCATAGGCGATGTTCTCGGGATGTCCGGTTCTGGCCAAGGAGGCTGGCGGCAGGGGCAACTTCCCCATGCGCCAGCTTCGCTCTAAAGAGACCGGCAGCGATGGTGTTCACTCTAATGTTATCGGCGTAGAACTCCTTCGCGAGGCTTTGGGATAGGCCGATGATATCGCCTTTTGCCGCCCCATATGCGGGGTTGCCCTCCTGCCGGACGCCGAAGCTCGCAGCAATAGTGACTATTGCGCCGCCGCCCTACTCGGCCATAGTAGGCCGCACGAGCCGGACCGGATTGTACAGACTGTTCATGATTTTGGTCACGGCATCGCGCCAGAACGATTCGTCCGCATCGGAGAACTCTCTCGCGGGCTCGAAGAATCCACCCACCCCGCAATAGACAACGTCGATCCGTCCGTATCGGTCAAGCGCGTGTTCCACCATCGCTTCGGCGCCCGGTCCAGCTGAGACGTCTTCCTGCAATGTGAAGGCGACCCCGCCGGAAGCAACTATTCGGGACGCGGTCTCTGTAACATGCTCCAATCGCCGAGCGTTCAGCATTGCACGGGCACCCTCCTGAGCGAAGAGCAGTGCGGTCGCACTGCCCATACCAGGACCGACGCCGCACATCAATACAACTCTATCTTCCAGTCGCACATTCCACCTCCGAAAACCGTGTTGTGTAATACTACCCCGCACGGCCGGTGCAGCGTCATCCGGCCTAAATACCGTGGCAGGAGGCCGAGCCAGTGACAATGCCTGAGCTCTTCGACATGAACGGAACCGTCGCGCTTGTAACCGGCGGCGGCACTCACCTTGGGAAGGCAATCGCGACGGCATACGGGGAGATGAACGCCGCTGTATACATCGCCAGCCGCCGCAAGGATCTTTGCGAGGAAGTCGCGGCGGAGATGCGTTCTGCCGGACTCGACTGCACCGGACTGGGCTGCGACGTGACGGACGAGGTGCAGGTGAACACCCTGGTAAGTGAAATCGTCCGGGACCGAGGTAAGCTGGACGTCATGGTGTGCAACGCAGGAGGGTCGGCGACGAGGTCGTACATCCCCGACGCATCCATAACCGAGTTCATGACCACCCTTGAGATGAACCTAAAGAGCACCTACCTGTGCGCCCAGGCCGCAGCCCGCGTCATGATCCCTAACCACTACGGCAGAATAATAACCCTGGGGTCGATTCACAGCTCTCTCGGAGCGGACAAGCGTCAATACGGTGGGCTTGGTCGCTCAGGGCCGCCATATCAGGCAGCCAAAGGTGGAGTATTGAACTTGACCAGGGGCCTCGCAACCGAGCTCGGGGAGTTTGGGATCACCGTCAACTGCATAAGTCCCGGGCAGATTCCGCCGCCCAGTCACGACGAAGCCCTGGTTGAACGCTGGCGGCTCAACAATCCCCTCGAGCGGACGGGCGTCCCGGACAATATCAAGGGAGCGGCCGTTCTCCTCGCTTCCGCCGCCGGCGATTGGATTACCGGCCACAACCTGGTGGTAGACGGCGGCTGGAGCACCTGGTAGCGCAGAATCCCGGCAAGCCAGGTTTGACAAGACTACGATGACGACAGAAGGCCTGAGCAGCCGAGTCTGCATGATCGGGCGCCGAATAGCCTCTTGTAAGCCGCGGCGGGATCTGTGACTGCCCGTCGCCGTGGCAGGTTAGAATACGTGCAACAGAAACGACCGGGGGAGCATGTGAGTTCAGTCGTCGAAGCGGTGCTAGTGGTTCATAGTGGACCCGACACTGGGCAGACGATCCCGTTGACAGGATCGTCTATCGTGATGGGTCGTGGCCTGGACTGCGAGGTGGTCGTCTCTGACAGAGGGGTGTCCCGCAATCACGCCGTCCTGACTAGGTCAGACGCGGGCTACCACCTCCGCGACCTATCTTCGACGAACGGGACGTTTCTCAACAACAAGCGGATC
>JAQBTI010000337.1 GCA_027624995.1 Chloroflexota bacterium | reverse complement strand
CCAAGGGGCGGGCTGGGTGCAGATCTCCGCGTACCGCCAGCGCGCGGACGAGGCCTTCAACCCGGTCGGAGATCGTCAGAGCTTCATCGGTGGGTCCACCTTCAACACGCGGTCTGCCTATCTCACCGGCGCGTTTGGCGTCGCGGAGGGTCTCGAAATCTGGGCGCAGGTGCCGGTTCACCGACTGAGCGTCAACGGGGCCGCCGGCCGGAGCGAGGGTAACGGTGTGGGGGATGTGCGGGCCGCATTACGCGTCAGTCCCGCACTCTTCGGTTTGGAAATCCCGGTCGCCCTCCGATTCGGCGCGAAGTTGCCCGGGAATGACTTCCCGGTCGATGCTCGTCTGCTGCCGCTCACCGAAGGCCAGCGTGACTTCGAGGTCAGCCTGGAGACCGGCTGGTCCCCGATCGATCTGCCGGTTTATGTCGTGGGCTGGGTTGGACATCGGTGGCGCGGCGAGAACGAGATTGCGCGATTCCAGCCGGGGAACGAGCGCTTCGCACACGGTGCGGTCGGCGCGTGGGCTGGACCCGTCTCGGTTGAGCTGGGCCTTGATGCACTTTGGGGCTCGGCGCCTGACGAGCAGGGTCTGAGGCTCGAAAGTGGGCGGCGGCGGTTCGTTCAACTCCTCCCTACGGTGGGCGCCGATGTAGGGCCGGGCCGGCTGGAGCTGACCACGCCCATTCCGGTGTCGGGACGCAACCTGCCAGCAGGCATCGGCCTGAGCGTGGGCTACCGAGTCGTATGGGGTCGGTGAAGAGCGACGTCGGCATTGTGGCCGTAACTCTCTTGGCCATGCTCCTGCTTCCTGCGCCGGCCGCCGGTCAGGAGGCTGAACTGGAGGGCATCGGTTTCGTGCTCGGGTCCGAGGACGCGCCTGTCACCATCGTCGAATACTCGGACTTTGCGTGTTCGGCATGCGCGGAGTTCTCCAGAGACACCTGGCCTGCTGTTCGCGCGCGGTACGTCGAGACCGGCCTCGTCCGCTGGCATGTGGTCCCCTTCGATATCGGCTTCAAGAACAGTGACGAAGGTGGCCGGGCCGGCCAATGCGCCGCGGAACAGGGACTGTTCTGGCAGATGCACGACGCGCTCTTTCAGCGGCAAGACGAGTGGGCCGGAGAGCGGCGCCCCGCCGAAGCCCTGCGGCAGATAGCGGCCGAGATCGGGGTCGACCCTGCACAGTTCCGGGAATGCTACGATGACGACAGAGCGAAGGAGCCCACCAAAAGAGCGAGCCGAGCCGCCCGTCAAGACGGAGTTCGCGGGACTCCTACGTTCTTCATCGATGGTTTCCGAATCCAAGGCGCGCTTCCGTTCGAAGTGTTCGCTGAGATGATCGAAAGCGCGCGGAGGGGACCTCGCGGGGATTGACCCCTTCCCCCCGTGGGTGGCGAAAACCTCATCTGCCGCGAAATTACCTGACCTTTCACGGTTCAGTGAACGCAGGGGCCGATGGGGCGGGAGAAGCACCACCCTCACGCGCGCCAGCCCCGGTCGTCACCCCGACAAGCCTGGAAGGGCCCAGCCAGATGCATGCCTGCCCTGGTATCGGCAATGGACCGCCCTTCGACCCTTCGCCGTGCCGCCCTCACGCTGGATCCGCTCGCGCAAGTTCTCGCCCGCCATGTGCGGCATCACGTAGTAGAGGAAGCTGTCCGCCTCGCCTGAGTCGAAGAGCGGCAGGATGTGCGGGTGCTGAAGGTTCGCCGTGGTCTTGATCTCGGCCAGAAAGCGCTCGGCGCCGATGACCGCGGCCAACTCAGGCCGCAGGATCTTGATGGCGACCTTCCGCTCGTGCTTGATGTCCTCGGCGAGGTACACGGTAGCCATGCCGCCCTCGCCGAGCTTTGCGCTCGATGCGGTACTTGCCGTCGAGGGCGGATTCCAGGCGTTCGGTGTGGCCTTCGGTCATTGGGAGCCCCCTCCACCCGTGCGCGCTCGGAGTTCCTCGAACCAGTTGACGACGACCCACAGCTGGATGTTGGGACCACTATCGCCAGCCTGCACCGGAACCGTAGCGACAGCCCGCCCAGTGTTGCGGTCGAGATCCCATCGACCTCCTTCAGGCGACCGCCATGCCACCTCGGTGCGGATGGGCGTCACTCCCGCATCGACCTGAACCTCCGTGCGCATGATCATGGAGCCATCCAACGACTCGTAGTACAGATACCGGCCGTCTGCGCTCCACCTCGGTTCGCTCCCACCCTCTGCCGAGATCCGCCATTTCCCGCTGGGGGTGGGGAAGTCCCTCACGAAAATCTCCAGGCGGCCGTATTCGTCGCTGGTGTAGGCAGCGAATCGCCCCGTGGGATCCAGGTCGAAGTCTGTCTCCGTGTATTCGGCTTCGCCGTAAGGGCGCGCCACGACACTGTCTGCGAAGGGGTTCACCACCCACAGGTCCCCTGCCGACTCGAAGACGAGTGCGGTGTCCAAGGGCCACTCCGCCGCGTGCTCATCTCCGGGGATGCCCAGGTCGAGATGTCGGGGGTCACTTCCTCCGTCCGTCGGGTGTACCCACAGGTCCTCCCCCGCCGTCCCGGGCCCCTCCGAACTGTACGCGAGGTGGTCGCCGTCCGGCGACCACACGGCTCGGTGCCCCCCGTCGAAGGAGAGTTGTCGCTGTGACTCCCGAACGAGGTCGAAGATCCAGACCTGTCTATCGTCTGAACGTATACCCCCCCGAGTGTTGAAAGAGAGGCTGCGACCGTCGGGTGAAAAACGCACCTGATCGAAGGACGCAGCTTCCAGGGGGATGGTGTCCACTGCCTCCGAAGGTCCCAGGACGACGATGTAATCCTGAGCCCCGTCTCCAGCGCCGGAAGTGAATACGAGCGTTCCGTTCGCAGAGACGTCGAAGTGCGCAGCAGGTCCAGATACCAAGACTTCATCAAGAAGTGGAAGAGGAGCCCCCGTAACCGTGTGTGTCGAGAGATCGAACCCCAGCGCGAACAGACCGCCGGTCGGGTGGCCGTATACGATATGTCCTGTGTGCACGTAAAGGGGATCCACCGCTTCCCCGACAAGATCCGCCGTTTCACCCGTGGAGAGGTCGAGGAAGGCCAAGCCGAAGCTGGGCGTCGTGTACAGGATTCCGGAGCCGTCGGGTAGCATCGAGGGTCGGTTCCACAGCCCTTCCAGCACGAGCGCGGCGTCTCCACCGGTCTCCTTCACTGTCCAGATGCCGGTCTGATCCCTGAAGACGATGGTTCCGTCCTCGCCCCAATGCGGATCATCAGCACGCATCCGGGGGTCACG
>JAQBTI010000336.1 GCA_027624995.1 Chloroflexota bacterium | reverse complement strand
AAAGCCGGGGGGGCTCCCCCGCTTACGCTAGATTGCCCGGTCAGCCGCAGTGTCCTTATGGAGACGGCCGATTCGATCCGCTCGGCCTTCGCGGAGTGTGCCCAGTCCCTCCAGCACAAGCTGCTCCTGTGATGATCTGTATGCGCTGCTCCGGCAGTCTGATGAGGTCGCGGAGCGAAGGGCGCTCACGCAGGGGAAGCAGCAAGCGGTGAAGCAGACTCTCGCTGACCTGCGGGCGATGCGGGCTGAGGCCGAACGGTAGGCGATTAGCCCGCCAGCTCAGCTCCGACGCTGAACGAAAGCCTGCCCCCAGGCGACCTCAGGGTTGTATGGCGTGCGTGTTATCTACCGCAACGACTCCCTGCTTTCCTCCCTGGGCGGCCCGCAGCACCGTATAATCGCCCCTGAACTGCGTCCATCGAACCACCACAACCCATGGCCCTGACCGTCGGCTCCCGACTCGGCGATTATACGGTGACCGCCACGATCGGCGAAGCGTGTTGAATCTCTTCTTGCGCATCCTGTCGCAAGGGCTTCAGGCGTTCATCCCCGTAGGGGTGGCCCTGGCCTGGTACGACAGGCATCACGACAGCGCCGCGGCGTCAGCGGTTCGACGTGGGCTGATTCTCTCGATCCCCCTCACAGTGCTTGGCGGCTGGGCCTTTCAACGAAGCACGAGCCAGGCTCGTGTTGAGACCCTCTTTGCGATCGTGGTTGCCGTGATTGCAGCAGCGTTCGTGCGCGATACGTGGCGTGGCGACGGTCGTGAGTCGCCTGCTCTGGGCAACGTGGGCGTGCCACTCATCGTCGCGGCGGCCGCTCTCATAGTCGTTCGACAAACTCAGGTGGCGTCGCCAGTGCTTTGGACGGCCCTCGTGGAGCTGCGGTCCGGTGCGACGACGATAGTCATACTGGCCGGCCTCCTGTTGGCGATGTGTGCCGCGATCGCATGGATGTGGGTCGGACGCCGTGCGTCTCTTGATCGACTGCGGGCGGGTACGAGGGTGTTCGGCCTGGGGTTTTTCGTTCAGGTGTGCTTATTTGGGCTGCATGAAGCCACGGAGACCGGCTGGCTACCTTGGAGCGAGATCTTGCATGCCGCGACGGAGCCGTACGGTCCCGACGGGAGGTACGGTGTCTATCTGAGCGCGCTGCTGCTGGTGGTCGCGCTGGCCGCCCTAGCGTCTCCGGCACGTGTACACCGCCACATCAACCCGAACCCGTGAAGATCCGGTCCAGAAATGCGCCGGAAGTCCGAGCCGGGCTCTTCAGGTCAGACCAATAAATGGTGGCGATTCGCGCGACCAAGCGAGACGTGATGGCCCGTCCCACCCTCGCCGATGAGGGCGAAGGAGTAGCCCTCTCACCTGCAGGAAGCTATGGCCTGAGCTTGATTTTCGCTCTGGGCCTATTCGCGTGCGGTTCCCTCGCGCCGGTCCGACACAATCCGGGGCTGGTCTGGTCTTTCTACGCGGCGGCATCGGTGTTGCTCGCGTGGGGCCTCGTTCTGTTCGCTCGGGCGATTCGCGGTGGCCGTACGCTAACGCTGGTCCTGGCCTCCCGGAAACAGCACTACCTACAGGCCTGCGCGCAGGGCTCCTTCCTGCTGTACTGGGGGTGGTACTGGCCCCAGGTGTACGACTCAGCCGTGCTGATCGCCGCCCAGGTGATCTTTGCCTACGGGTTCGACATCCTGCTCGGCTGGTCGCGTCGCGAACACTACCGCCTCGGGTTTGGTCCGGTTCCAGTGGTGTTCAGCATCAACCTGTTTCTCTGGTTCGTGGATGACCTGTTTTATCTGCAGTTTCTCCTCGTCGGGGTCGCTTTCGCCGCCAAGGAGCTCATCCAATGGGACAAGGAGGGACGACGCACGCACGTCTTCAACCCGGCCGCCTTTGCCCTTGCCGTCTTCTCGCTTGCGCTCATTCTCACCGAGACGAGCCACGTCACCTGGGGCCAGGACATCGCGATATCGCAGTTCTATCCACCCCACGTGTACCTGATGGTGTTTGTCATCGGATTGCCCGGGCAGCTCTTCTTCGGCGTTGCGTCGATGACGATGTCTGCGGTGGGGGTGACCTACCTCTTCGGCCTTCTCTACTTCACAGCGACCGGCGTCTATTACTTCTACGATTCGTACATCCCGATCGCCGTGTTTCTCGGCATGCACCTCCTGTTTACAGATCCCTCGACGTCGCCGCGCACAGAACTTGGGCGCATTCTGTTTGGGATCCTCTACGGGTTGGGGACCGTCACGCTGTACGGCCTCCTGGGTCGCGCGGACACCCCAACGTTCTACGACAAGCTCCTGGTGGTGCCGTTCTTGAACCTCGCGATCACGTGGATCGACCACGCCGCCCGCTCGAGGCGCCTTCGCCTGCTCGACCCCGCAGCTCTGGGCCGGGCGCTGGCGCCGCGCCAGCGGCGCGCGGCGTACGTGTCGGTCTGGGCCATCCTCTTTGCAGTCATGAGCACAACCCAGGGAGTCGGCGACTACCACCCCGGTCAGTGGCTGCCGTTCTGGCAGCGGGCCTGCGCGGACGAGAGGCCGCACTCGTGTGAATACTTGGCCGCCCGGCAGTCAAGCCACTGCGCGGCAGGGTCTGGCTGGTCGTGCAATGAACTCGGCGTCTTGCTCGGTACACCAGGGGGCGATCGGATCGAGGCTGCGGCCGCATTCGAGCAAGGTTGCGCGCTAGAGTTCACACAAGCGTGCGGCAACCTTCTCCGAGTCTTGGACGGCGAGACGGCTTCTGAGCGGGCGCCGCCGATGCCTTCAGACTGGCCAATTGTCCTGAGAGGGAGCAAAGGAACGATCCTCGACCACGAACTCTCTGCCCTCTACTCACGAGCTTGCGACCACGGCTGGCCCGGTACGTGCGACCACCTGGACCGACGGCAATAACAGTGAGGGTAGCCACTGTGTACGTGTTAGATTACCGGAGTCGATGCCCGTCTTCGGTCGCCGGTTCGACGGCTCTCGCTTGACAAGGAGTACCCCGTGAAAATGATTGCGCGCCACTGGCACACTCGAGTTTCAGCGATCGGACTTGTCGTTGTCGTCGTCTCGGTAGCCGGTGCGGTCGGTTTGACGGCACAGGCAGCGTCTCCCCCCCAGTCGCCGGGAGCTGCGCCAGATCCATGTACTGCGCCGACGAACAGGATCGTGGCCGAGAATTGCCGAGCAGGCAACCCTCGTGAAGAATGGGATGTCTATTCCGACGGGGATCCCAACATTCAGGGTTTTGCAACCGACATGAGTGTCAACGTCGGAGAGACGGTTCGTTTCAAGATCAA